>JALZBE010000152.1 GCA_030947665.1 Vulcanimicrobiota bacterium
CCCACGCCCACGCCCACGCCCACGCCCACGCCCACGCCCACGCCTACTCCCACACCGACTCCCTCGCCTACGCCGGCGCCGTTCGCTCTCTCGGCGTCGCCGAGCCCCGTCAACGTGAACGGCACGGGCGCCGCGAACGCGCAGAACGTGCACGTCCACGAAACGTCCTACGCCGGCCCGTTCACTGAAACGGACACGTGCAGCGGTGTTGCCACGGTCGCGCTCAAGTCCGGTTCGACCGGCACCGGGCCCGACTCCGATTACACCGTGACGGGTATCGCGGCCGGCAACTGCGACGCGACGTTCAAAGATACGTTCAACCAAAGCGCCGCCGTGCACATCGTCGTCACGACCAGCGGCTTCACCATCAGCAGCCACAAGCGCCGCTGACAACCTCCAGCAACCTCGCAGGAGCACTATCCCAATGCGTAAGATCTCGACCCTAGTCGCCATGATGGCGCTCGCAGGTTGCGGTGGTGGCGGCGGCGCCAGTACCGCGCCAGCCCAAAATCCTCCGCCGGTCGTCCCGACGAACGCGCCGAGCAGCAGCTACGTCACGCCGACGTTCACGATCGTCACGGGCACGACGAGCTCCAGCACGAACCGGAATCCGAAGTACATCTCCGCCGGCGCGCTGTCGGTGAAGATCACCCTCACCAACCCGCCGTCGGGCATGGCGCCGGCCGCAACCACGAAAATGACCGACATCAACGGCGCCAGCGGGAACAACTGCGCGACGGGCTGCACCGTTCCCGGACCGGCGTCGCCGCCCGGAAACGACACCTACACGGTGACCACCTACTCGGCAACCGGCGCCGGCGGCAGCGCGCTCGCGACGGCGACCAAGACCTTCGCGATCGCCGCCGGCTCCCCGAACACCGGGCTGGCGATCGTGCTGCACGGCATCGTCGCTTCGGTTACGCTCACGGGCACGCCGTCGACGGGCAACGCGAACACGCCGATCGGGAGCACGCCGCTCACTGTGAACGTCAAAGACGCGTCGAACAACTCGATCGTCGGCAACGGCACCCTCAACAACGGGCAGTACGCGGACTCGACGGGCGCCGACAACAATATCACCGTCACGGTGAACGAAACCGATCCGAACGGCGTGACGCTGGTCGCCGGCGGCTCGACCCCGGGCGCGACGCAGAACAGCCAGTACAGCGTCACGCTGCACAACTCGACCGACACGGTGGCCTTCGTCTACGGCGGCCTCGCCGAGAACGTCAAAACCGTGACGGCCGCGGCGGCGACCGGCGGCTTCACGAGCTCGCAGAACTTCACGCCGGCGCTGAACGCGATCACGCCGTCGAGCGGAACGCAGATCGATCTCTACGTGCCGAGCGACGTCGGCGGAACGGGCTCGTCAGGCAGCCAGACCTTCTCAGAGCTCGGCTACACGAACTCCCCGTACAACAAGGACTTCTCGTTCACGTTCACGCCGACGAGCGGGTTCTCGACCCCGTGCAACCAGATCGCCACGATCACACAGCCCAGCCACGGCGTCATGACGGCGACCGCGCCGGCAGCGTCCAAGCCGCCGGCGGCCGGGAAGTGCGATCTCGTGATCAACGACAACCTGACCACGGCCGGACACACGGCAACGGCAACCACCGTCGTCACGTACACCACGTCGTCGGTCAGCGCGAGCTCGAAGCACCGCAAGAACTAATCGCGATCAACTTGCCGCCGCAATCCGCATCGCGCGGGTTGCGGCGGCTCATCGCCGTTCGGCCCGGGTACGACGGCGGCGATTTTTTTCGAACCCCGGATGTCTCGTTCAGCCTCCACCAGGCTGAGGAATGGTGCCCATGAACCGGCTGCTCCGTACCAAGTCCATCTTCTCGGTGCTCGCGACCGTCGCGGCCGTTTCCCTTGCATCATGCGGCGGCGGCTCGCACAGTAGCGCGGTGCCGCAAGCCGCGCCGCTGGCGACCGCCGCGCCGGCGCCGTACACCGGCCCGCTGGCCGACACGAAGTTCACCATCACCATCCCGCTGCCGAAGACCGGTAGCGCCGCTGCGCGCAGCCCGCGATACATCTCCGCGTCGACCACACAGCTCAGGTTCACACTCATCAGCGCCACGGCGCCCGGCTTGTCGACGGCCCCCCAGCTCAGCTCGTTCAACACGACGAACCTGGGCGTGAAGGCCATCACGCTCGGCAGCACCAATGCCAGCGGCGCGAACTGCCCCGGCTCCGGGCCGTGGACGTGCACCGTCCCGCTGCGGCTTCCGCCGGGCACCGACAACATGAAGATTTCGGCGGAAAACGCCGCGAGCGCCGTCTACGCGCAGCAGCAGCAAGATTTCAGCGTGACCGTCGGTATTCAAAACAATCTGACGACGGTGCTCGACGCGAACGTCGCGACGATGGCCCTCAACGTCACGTCCGGCTTCTGCGCGGGCACGTTCATCGTCGCGAACAGCGGCTCCGTGGCCACGGTCGGCACGACGTCGGTGTCGTTCAATGCGTCCTACAAGGACAGTCAGAACAACACCATCCCGATTTCAACGCCGGGCAGACCGGTGCTCAAGGTCAACGGACACACCGACGACAACGGCGGCCTTGGCTACAGCGACCCCAGCAACCTCAACGTCAAGGTGACGCAGTCGACGCAGAGCTTCGTCCTGACGAAAACCGACGGCACCGGCAGCGCCCCCGTCGCGGTGACGATCGCGCCGCCGAACACCAACAGCTCGCCCAACGACGGCCTCACATTCACGACGACGCCTGGGACTACGAACTTCAGCTTCCAAGCCGGCCCGGCGCCCCCGGCGAGCCTGCTCGCCGACGCGGAGCAGATCCTCGACGGGAACAACGCAACGACCGGCGGCGTGATCCACTTGTGGACCGTCGGCGGGGGCGGCAGCTCGTTCAGCGCCAACACGCCCGCTGCGCTCTCCGCGCAGCCGCCGCCGGGTCCGGCCAACTCGGACGTCGACTTTCCGAACGATCTCACATTCGACGGAAACGCCGACTTGCTGATCGCGAACGGCGGCTCAGGCAGTCCGGACTTCGGGAACTTCGCCTGCGTCCCCGCCGGGTCGATCACGACGAGCGCGAACAACGCGACGATTTTGACGAGCAACCTCGACGACCCGACGCACATCGCGTTCTCGGATCCGCGGACCGTTGCGAACGGAGGCCTCGCGGGCGACAGCAGCGTGGCGCTCAGCAACGCCGCGCTCCCTGCCTCGGGCGGATACAGCTCGGTCGAGTTCGTGCTGAGCGGGACCTATACCGCCGCGGCGACCACACGCGACGTGGCGCGCGTCGGGAACGCGGTGGGGATCAGCGTCGCCGCGCTCGCGGCTTCGGCGACGAACCCGTCCGGCAGTTACGCCGTGAGCACCTTCGAGGGGTCGTCGAAGACGTCGAAGGTTCAGATCATCCACCCGGACGGCTCGACGACCACGCTCACCGACACCGACATCGCGCACGCAACGCTCGCCTACGATAAGAAAAACAGTCAGCTGATCGTTGTGAGCGACGGGCGTACGCTGCCGAGCTCGGTGTGTACGGTGCAATGCTACAAGCAGTCGAACATCCAGGTCTGGAACGTGAACCCCGTCTCCAAGGCCTACGAGGTCAAGCCCATCAACATCACAGATACGCCGACCGCGAATCCCACCTTTCCGCTCGGCCCGGTCGACGTGTCGTCGGACGGCATCACGTCGTACGTCGCCGTCGCCGTCAGCAACCGCGTCAGCAATCCCGAGCTCAACGTGTACACGAACTCGGGTTCGGCGCTGACGCAAGTCGGCAGCTCGCTCGACTACGGCGCCTCCGACTGCGCCAGTGCGGGCTCCGGGTCGGCGAACTACTTCTACGGGGGCTCCGGTCTGAACCAGAACACCGTCACGACCGTGAAGTTCCTCGGGACCCTCAATCGGCTGCTGGTGGGGCTCGAGTCCGAGCAGGGCGCACCGCCGTCGAGCAGCCGGACGACCGCGAACGGTATGTACATCTACGACGTCACCAGCCCCACCATGGCACAGACGGGAACCCGGGCATGCGACGGCGACACCGGGCTCGGCCTCGGCACGACGACGGTCAACCAGACCGCCTTCCAGGTGCTCTCGAACCGCCCGCTCGCCGCGGCTTACAAACCCTAGCTACTACGCAGAAAGGTACGGATGAGTTCACCCTACATTGGCGAGATTCGCATGTTCGGAGGTAATTTTGCACCGGCCGGGTGGGCGACATGCAGCGGTCAATCGATGCCGATCAGCGAGAACGACACGCTCTTCAATTTGATCGGCACCACGTACGGCGGCGACGGCCAGCAGACGTTCAATCTGCCGAACCTGGCGGGCCGCGCGCCAGTTCACATGGGCACCGCGCGCAGCGGGACCACGTACACGATCGGGGAGACCGCCGGCGTGACCTCCGTTACGCTGACCGCCCAGCAGATTCCGAACCACACGCATGCCCTCATCGCCGACAACAATGCGGCGAACACGAACCAGACGAATCCGACAAACAACTTCTATGGGTCGCCGGCGGCGACGCAAATCTACGCGCCGGCCGGGTCGAGCGTGAATCCGATGATGGTGCTGAGCACGGTAGGCGGGAGCCAGCCGCACGACAACGTCCAGCCCTACCTCGCCGTCACGTTCATCATCTCCCTCTACGGCATCTATCCGTCTCAGACGTAGGTTGAAATGTCAAATCCATTCGTAGCAGAAATCCGGATCTTTCCGTTCAATTTCGCCCCCACCGGCTGGGCGTTCTGCGCCGGGCAACTGCTCCCGCTCTCGCAGAACACCGCGCTGTTCTCGTTACTGGGAACGCAATACGGCGGCGACGGCAAATCGAATTTCGCCTTGCCGAACCTTCAAGGCTGCGTTGCGATCCACAGCGACCAGTTCGGCGGCGGCACCAATCAGTTCCCAATTGGTTCGACGGGGGGAACGCAGACCGTCACGCTGCTTCAGTCGGAGATGCCGACGCACAATCATCAGGTGTCGGCCGACCTCCTTTCGGTCGACATCTCGACGACGAGTCCGTCGAACGCGATCCTCGGCAACGCCACCCCGGCGCAGCTCTACTCCAACGCACCGGCCACGAACGCGCAGATGTCCTTTCAGATGGTCGGCCCCGCCGGCGGCAGCTCGCCGCACAACAACATGCAGCCATCTCTGACACTGAACTATTGCATCGCGCTTCAAGGCGTGTACCCGCCGCGCTCGTGAGCGCACCGCGAAACTAAGAAAGGAAGACGATGTCGGAACCGTTCTTGGGCGAGATCAAGATCTGCGCGTTCAACTTCGCCCCGAAGGGCTGGACGTTGTGCAACGGCCAATTGCTGCCGATCAACACGAACCAGGCGCTGTTTTCCCTGCTCGGAACAACGTTCGGGGGCGACGGGCGCGTGAATTTCGCGCTCCCGAAGCTCGCCGGTTGCGTAGCAATAGGCGCCGGGGCATCGTTTACGCTAGGCCAATTCCTGGGTGAGGAAAACCATACGATCACGCAGTCAGAGATGCCGTCGCACAACCACGTCGCGAATGCGACCAACACGAATGCGAACAAAGCCAGCCCGGTGAACACGCATCCGGCCGCGACGTCGCCGACGCAGGTGTACTCCGCGGGGGGAGGCGCCATGCAAGCCGTCGCGATGAACGCCGCCATGGTCAGCAATTTTGGCGGCAGCCAATCCCACCCAAACATGATGCCGTATCTGGTAACGAACTTCATCATCGCGCTCCAAGGCATTTTCCCCAGCCGCAACTAAACCCAGGCTGACTCGGGGGCGGGACCCGATCGTCCAACTCACCCGCCTTCCGAAAGGTCACATCGTTGAAGCGCGCCCCCTTCTTGGGAGCCGCCGCAGCGCTCGGTCTGAGCGCCTGCGGCGGCCATCACGTCATGAGAGCGCTCCCGGGTGTCGCGCCGAGCTCTGTTTCCAAAGCATCGTTCGGGTCGACCGCGGCGGACGAGATACCGCAAACCGTTTTGGCCAGCCCCATCATCGGCGAGGCTCGCCGTTTCGATGGTGCCGCCGCGCCGCCGGGTTGGTTCCTCATGCGCGGCGAGACGCTGACTGTCGCCGAGTACGGGGCGCTCTTCCGCGTCCTCGGCACGATCGGCGGTGGCGACGGAAAGACGAATTTCAAACTGCCGGCGCCCAAGCAAGGCTGGATCGTCGCAGTCGCTGGCATGTTCCCAACTTCACCCCAAATCTTCGCGCAACTCGGCCGGCACGTCTCCCGGACCGATTCACTTGGCCCGGGCGCGCAGCTCGCGCCGCAGATCCCGTCGCTCAAACACGAGCAGATCGCGGCCCGCCGTTCTGCGGCACTGCGCGAACAGCAGCAGCTGGTTCAGTCCGCGGTCCGGTACCGCACGGGCAGGGCGACACCGCTCTCCCCCGAGGCCGTCGCGCGCATGAGCCGCGCTCGCGAGGACGCCAGAACGGCAGTGCTCGCCGCGCTGAGCGCGACCAATCGCGAGCAGGCGCTGGCGCTGGTCGACGCCATCCTCGCCGGCGCGAGCATCTCCGATGCGACGCGCCGTATGGC
>JALZBE010000601.1 GCA_030947665.1 Vulcanimicrobiota bacterium
GCGAGCGGCAGCGTGACGCGCAGCGCCTGTGTCGCAGGCGCCTCGGCGAAGCGCTGCGCGTACGGCGCGATCACGCGCTCGAACCGCGCGATCAACCCGTCGCCGGCCGCCTCGAGGTCAGAGCTTGCGGATGACCGCCTCGACTCGGCCGACGATCGTGACATCGTCGGCGTAGATTGGCGCCATACTCGCGTTCTCCGGCTGGAGCCGGACGCGGCCGTGCTCGCGGTAGAACCGCTTGACCGTCGCCTCGCCGTCGATCATCGCGACGACGATCTCGCCGTTGTTCGCCGTCGGCCGCTGCTCGACGACGATGAGGTCCCCATCGAGGATCGCCGCGTCGATCATCGAGTCGCCCTTCACCCGCAGCACGAAGCCGCCGGTCCGCGGTGCCCACGACGCGGGCAGCACGAACTGGTCCTCGAGGTTCTCGGTCGCGGTGATGGGCACGCCGGCCGCCACGCGCCCGACGACCGGCAGCGTGATCGACGCGATCGTCTGCGGCTCATCGTCACCGCGCGTCGCCACGAGCGCGCGCGGTTTGGTGGGATCGCGCTTGAGCAGACCGCGCCGTTCGAGCGTCTTGAGGTGCGACTGCACCGTCGAGGACGACGAGAGCCCGACGCGCTCGCCGATCTCCCGCACGGACGGCGGGAACCCGCGGTCGGACGTAAATTGACGGATCACGTCGAGGATCCGCTGCTGCTTGTCGGTCGTGGCCCGCTCGGCCATCCGAACCTCCTTGAGAATGCCACCCAGTAGGCATCGCGCCCTGAGACGCTCGCCGACGGCACCCGTGTGAGTGCCGCATTGATTGCGGCAATACTACCACAGATGCCGCACGCAGAGCAAACATATGTTCGAACCAGCTTGACTCCCGGCGACCCGTCTTGGTATCATGTGGTGGACGAACAGGCGTTTGGCACAACATCTAGGGGAAAGAATACGAACATGCGCGTCACGCCAAAACGAAAACCGACCCTGATGCCGTTGGTCGCCCTGGGCGGCCTCTGCCTCGCTGTGACGCTCCCCGCGCTATCGAGCACGGTCCACGCCGCCCCACCGGTGGCCTACAGGACGGTCACGGTCCAGCCAGGCCAAACCCTCTGGACCCTAGCCGAGCGCACGACGCCTTCCAGCGGCGATGTACAAGCCACGGTCGACCAGATCGTAGGCGCCAACCACCTCGCGACGGCGAACCTCCGCGTGGGCCAAAAACTCCAAGTTCCGCGCTAACTAGACAGGCTCCCGCGCTCACCAACCGACCCAGAAAAAGCGCCCAGCCCACGCGGCGCTTTTTTCTGTCCCCCGGCCGCAGCGCGGGCCAATTCGTCTCAACGACGGTGCCGGAACCCCCAAGGCAGAAAAGAAGACGGCCCCCGCCAAAGCGGAGGCCGTCGAGTTGTTCAGCTGACGCCGAAGCTTAGATTTTGATCCGAGCCTCGAAGTACATGTTGAACGGGAAACCGGGGAACGTCGGGTCGTACGGGGTCGCGAGGATCGGCTGGATGGTGTTCCCCGGATTGAACTGGTTTCCGATCGGCTGCGGCCCGGAGCCGGCGCCATACGTCGCCGTATAGTTGCAGGCATGGTTCACAGCGAACGGAACCTTGGTCCCGCCCCAGCAGCGGTTGATGATGTTGGCGAAGTTTCCGACGAGCGTGATGCGTTTGTTCACATCGTAGGAAACCTGCGTGTGCAGCAAGAGCTGGTTCGGCGACACGAACGCACCGACGTTGTCGAAACGCTTCGTGTAGGGGTTCGGGATCGCGAAGCTGCTTCCGCACGTGGTCTGATCGTACGGGGCGCCACCCGCCGCACCATACGGATATCGCGGATCCCCGGCGGTCGATCCACCCAGCCCGCCCGTGCAGGTGGAGGGGTCGATGCCCGGGGTCGAGAGCGGGACGCCGAAGCGATTGCCGCCCGTGAATTGAAGCGCGGGCGTAACCGACAGCGGGCCGTGCTTGTACTGCACGATGAGCGTCGACACGTACGGTGCGCCGAACGACGTGTACCCGCCGGCGCCAACGCCGCCTGGGAACGTATCGTACGTCGCATAGTTCGCGTTGACGTCCATCAACGGCTGGATCGGCGCGTTGTAGTACGGGTTCGCGATTGAGCCCGCCGCGCAACTATTATCCGGAGCACCTGGCGTAACGCCGTCCGGCGACGTCTTGTAACACGCCGCACCGCCACCCGCGCGCGTAAACACATTGTACGCCGCGATGTTGGTGTTGAAGCCGTCGATGATCGAACCACCATTGCCGAGCTTCGAGTAGTTGATGTAGCTATTGGTGTACGTGAACGAGAACCGCGCGGCGAGACCGTTGCGCGAGAAGTCGCCCTTGTCGATCTCGAGCTCGACGCCTTGCGACGTCTGCTTACCC
>JALZBE010000153.1 GCA_030947665.1 Vulcanimicrobiota bacterium
GCTGATCGAGTCGGGGCTGCGGCGGCTGCGCCGGCGCGGCGTCGGTGGCGAGTTCGAGAGCCTGCGCGAGTACACGACCGACGACCCGTTCCGTTCGATCGACTGGAAGGCGAGCGCGCGCCGCGGCAAGCCGATGGTCGCACAGTACGAGGTGGAGCGCGCGCAGCAGATCGTCGTCACCATCGACGCGGGCCGGCTCATGTCGGCGCGGCTGGGCGACCGGCGCAAGCTCGACTACGCGGTCAGCGCCGCGCTCGCGATCGCGGCGATCGCGCGGCTCGCCGCCGACCGCGTCGGCGTCGTCGCGTTCGCCGCGAACGTCCTCGCGCGCGTGGCGCCCGGCACCGGCGCGCAGCACAGCGCGCAGCTCACCGACGTGCTGTCCGATCTCGAACCGCGTTTCGAAGAGGCGGACTACGAGCGCGCCTTCCTCGACATCGAGCGCACGCTGCGGCGGCGCAGCCTCGTCGTGTTGTTCACCGACCTGTTCGACCCCGTCGCGTCCAGCGCCGTGCTCGGCGCCGCGAAGCTGCTCACCACGCGCCACCTCGTGCTCGTCGTGCTGATGAACGACGCCGCGATTGCCGGCGCGCTGCGCGGCATACCGCACGATGCCGAGGACGCGTATCGCGCCGCCGTCGCGGCGACGCTCTCGGACGAGCGCGCGCGCGCGGTCGCCACGCTGCGCGACCGCGGCATTCTCGTCGTCGACGTCCCCGCGGCCGAGCTTAGCATCGCGCTGCTCGACGCGTACGTGGACATCAAGACGCGCGGTTTGCTCTAAGCGGTCCGCGTTTGGGTGAGCTTCCGCGTGCCGTCGCTTCGCCGCGCGCCGGCGCCTAAGAGATACGCGAGCAGCGCAACCGCGGTGACCGCGCCGATCACGTCGCGGACGAAGATCGGCAGCCGCTGCGGCGACACGAAGCCTTCGATCGTGCCCGCGACGCACAGCAGCAGCGCGACGCCCATGACGAGCGTGCCCGCCCGGCGCCCCGCCGCGACCAGCGCGTCACCGCGGCGCGCGCGGCCCGGCCGCAGATAGCCGCCCGCGAGGACGAGCCCCGCGCCGCCCGCGATCTGGATCGCGCTGAGCTCGATGACGCCGTGCGGCGCGATCGTCGCCCAGAAATCCGCACCGAAGCCCGCGTGGGCGTACATCGCGCTGAGCGCGCCGACCATCAAGCCGTTCGTCAGGATGATCCACGCGGTCAGCAGCCCGCCCGTCATGCCGCCGGCGAACGCGAACGCGGCGACCTTCACGTTGTTGGTGATCACTTCCGATGCGACGGTCGGTGAGTTGGCGCGGTCGAAGCCGAAGTTCGAATCGTGCAGCGCCTCGTCGACGGGCGGCAGCGTCATGCCCGGCAGCAGCGCGTGCACGTTGGTCGGGTCGGCCGAGACGGACCCGTACGCGATCAGCGCGGAGACGATCGTCAACAGCGTGCAGAATCCGATGGGTGCCCACGAGCGCCGAACCTCGCGCGGAAAACCGCGCACGACGAAGTCCGCGAAGCGGCTCCAGCCGGTGCGTGCGGTCGCCACGTAGACGACCGAGTGCGCGCGGGCGGTGAGCCGGTTGAGGTGAGCCAGCACGACGGGATCCTCGCCGCGCGTGCGCGCGATCGCGAGGTCGCTGGTCGTCGCGCGGTACGCGAGCGCCAGCTCGTCGATCTCGTCGGGCGGCAGCGCCCGCACGCCCTTGCGCGCGGCACGGTCGACGAGCGCCGCCAGGGGGTCCCACCGCGCCCGCCGCACCGACACGAACCGCCGCTCCCGCATGAAGCGCGGCTTTCGCGGCGAGCACGCCGAACTACTATCCACCATGCTTCGTTCCGTCGACGTTCGCACCGGCGAGGCAGTCGAGATCCGCTACGAGCTCGCCGGGCTCGGGAGCCGCTTTCTCGCGCTGGTCGTCGACATGCTCGCGCAGGGCGCGATCACCGCCGCGCTGCTGATCGGCTTCGCTTTCGCCGCGCCGGGGCTCTCGCGGTTGCCGCTCGCCGGCAAGAACGTGACCGCCTGGCTGATCGCGTTCGCGATCCTGACGCTGTTCATGATCTTCTTCGGGTGGTTCATCGTCTTCGAGACGTGGTGGTCCGGGCGCACGCCGGGGAAACGGGCGCTGGGGCTGCGGGTCGTCCGCGATGGTGGGTTTCCGCTGGACGCCGGCGCGGCGATCATCCGCAATCTGGTGCGGATCGCCGAATTCGTGCTGGGGTTCTACGCGATCTCGGCCGTGAGCACGCTGGTCTCGAAGGAGAACAAACGGCTCGGCGATTTCGCCGCCGGGACGCTGGTCGTGCGCGATCGTGCCGACGCGGTTGCCGACCTCGACGCGTACCTCGCGCGGTCGGCGCGCGGCGACCTCGGGCTCTCGGCCGACGACCGGCTCCTGGTCGACCGCTTTCTGGCGCGCCGCGCCGCGCTGGACCGGTCGGCGCGGCAGCGGCTTGCGGCGCGCATCGCCGAGCGGATCCGTCCAACGCTGCAAGCGTCGTACCCGCAGCTCGACGACGAGGCGCTGCTGGAGTTTCTCGCCGGAAGCTGACTAGGGCGCGCCGTTGCCGCCGTCGCCGTCGCGGCGGAAACGCGCGAGGATGTCGCGCGCGAAGGTCATCGCGCTCGCCTTCGCATCGTCGTAAACGTGCGCGGCGTCCTCGGCGCCCATGTGGCGCCCGTTGTTGCGATAGTAAAACGCGACGCCTTCGCCGACGACGACCGTGCCCGCGTAGGCGATCGCCGCTTTGATGAAGATCCCACCGACCGGGATGAAGCCGGAGATCTCGCGGGCGAGCGCGCGCCAGCCGAAGCCGCCGCCGACGACCGGCAGCAGCTCCCACATCGCCGAGAGGTCGGGATCGCGGCCGTACGTCGCGCCGATGTTGAGCATCAGCGTCATCTGGATGCCGGTGATGGCGAACATGTCGGCGCCCGACGCGAACGCGCCCAGCACGATGCCCAGCAGCGGGATGTGGTCGACGACGGCGCTCGCGCCGGCGACCTTGAGCGCGTTCATCGCGGCGTCGCGGGTGAGCTTCGCGGCGACGGTCTCGCGCAGCGCGGGGAGGCGGCGCCCGACTGCGACCTCGATCCCGCGGCAGCTGTCGATCAGGTGCGGCAGGAAGCGCCCGCGCAGCGTCTCGATCGCGATGCGGTCGACGACGTACTCCTCCACGCCGCCCGCGCCCGGCGCTTGCGCCGGCCCGCTCGGGGCCGTCACCTCCGGGTCGACGACGAGCACGAACAGCGGCAGCCGCAGCGCCGAGAGCTTCTCGAGCCCCAGCGCATCGCGATCGGTCGCCCGCCCGACGCAGATGACCGCGCGCGCGTCGCTCGTGTCGATGTTGCGCTGCATGCCGAGCGTTTCGAACACCGCGGCCGACTCGGCCGGAATCGAGTCGCCGTCGTGCCCGGCGAGCAGCACGGCGCGCAGCTCGCCCAGCAGCGCGGGGTCGCCGCAGACGAAGAACTTGAAAGGCCGGCGCGCGCCCGCGTGCACGCGCTCGGCGTTGAGCGAGCCGCGCAGGCGCTGAAAGGCCGCGACTGCGGACGAAGCGTTCACGCTAGGCTCGTACCCCGCGGGGCGGAGGACGTTACGCCCTCCCCCCGCGGTGGCCCGAGGCGGCTAGCTGCGGCCGCGTGCTTCCTTGTCGGGATCGTCCGTGTAGTCCAGGTAGACGAGGCCGAGGAAGATCTCGAGCGACTGCGAGAACATCCCGCGCGCGTTGGCGAGGTCGACGATGCTCTTGCCGCTCGCCTTGGCCTCGGCGAGCACGGCCTGCGGCGCGGCGTTGGTGTCCGCCCCGACGATCGCGGCGGCGGCGACGTCACCCGGGGTGAGGTCCTGGCGCGCGAGCTGGTCGTAGTCGACGCCCTTCGTGTGGAACCGCACGTCCAGCGCCTTCTGGAACGTGGCGTAGCGGTCCGGCGACTCTTGCAGCCCGAGCATGTCGATGCGCGTGATGAGCTGGCGCGAGCGCGCCATGTTGAAGAGCTGCGAGGCTTGCGTCGCGCCGACCGCGGCCTTGTTGAGCGAGTCCACGGCCTTGGTCATGTACGGCTCGATGCGGTGGTAGTCGGCCAGGATGATGTCACCGCTGCCGTCGATGTTGACGTGGCGCAGCTCCTGCACGAACAGATCGAGATCGCCGAGACCGACGTCGAGGATCGCGAGCGATGCGCGCGCGGCATCGACGCCGCGCACCATGTCGGAGTCCGCCGCGCCGACCGACGCCAGCATCCGCGGATACGACGGGAAGGTCGCGAGCGCTTGGGGCGGCGGCGCGTCGAGCTTGAGCGGCGCGCCGAGCTCGCTGAGGATGTCGGCGTTTTCTTTGAGGAGTCCGCCTTCTTTGTTGCGCTCGAGCGAGCCGACGCCGCTGATGGTCTCGGACGCTTTGCCCGTCGCCGTGTCGAGCGACTTGGACATCGTGTTCAGGTTGTGCAGCAGCGTGTCCAGCCGCGAGTCCTTGCGGGGCTGCAAGCGCGAGAAGTCGGGGATGCCGTACGCGATGTTCTGGATGCGCGCGCGCAGGGACTTGAGCTGATCGATGCCTTGCTGGCGGCGCGTGGCGATCGCCGTGGACGCCAGCGTCTCGTTGCTTTGCGCGGTCGCGAGTTGCGCGCGCAGCGGCGCGAGGTCGGGATGCAGCAGGTTCAGACGGCGCTCGGCGTCGCGCAATGCTTTGATGCGAACGTCGGCGAGCGCTTTGGCCTGCGGCGACACGCTCTGCGCCGCAGCGGCGAGGTTCTGCTCGCCCTTCGCCACTTGGCCCAGCGCGAGCTGCGCCTGGCCGAGCTGGAAACGCGCGGTCGCGTCGTCGGGGCGCCGCTTGAGGACGTCGGCGAATTTCATCGCCGCGATGTTGTAGCGGCCGGTCTCGAAGTCGTGGATGCCTTGCGCGATGCGCTGGTCGTCGGTGCGCAACGCCGGGTTGAGCTCGGGATCGCCGTTGAGGTTCGCGAGCCGCTTCGGCGTGCCGGGGTGGTCGGCGAGATACTTCGAGATGAGGTCGTTGCTGCCGCCGCCCATCGCACCGAGATGCGCCATGAACGTGCGCATCGCGTCGGGATCGTAACCCGCGCGCGACATCAGCATCAAACCGTACTTGTCGGCTTCGTTCTCGTCGTCGCGCGCGATCTTTGCTTGCAGACCTGCTTGCGCGAGCTGGCCGAAGCGGTACACGAGCGGAATGAACAGCGACGCGACGCCGAAGATCACGTTGAGGATCGAGGCTTTGTTGTTCGCAGTGACCGCGTGACGGCGCTCGATATGGCCCGTCTCGTGTCCGATGATGCCCGCGAGCTCGTCGTCGCTCTGCACGAAGTCCAGCGTGCCTTCGTTGATGTAGATGTAGCCGCCGAGCGTCGAGAACGCGTTGATGTCCGACACGTCGAGGACCTTGATCGAGTACGGCACGTCCTTGCGCGCGGTCTGCGCCCACAACCGGTTCGACACTTCGTTGACCCACTGGTTCAGCAGCGGGTCGGTGACGACCACGGACTGATCGGTGATCTGCTTGTCGTACTCCTTGCCGAGCTGGACTTCGGAAGAGGTCGGCAGCGCGAACGCGGGTGCCGGGATGCTGGCACTCATCATCGCTACGGTAAGCGCGATGACGACGATACGGCGGAAGGGCGGCATTGGCGGTCCTCGGGGGACGGAAGCGACGGTTGAGCAGGGCTCTGCCGGTTCGGCAAAAGTCCGGAACTCTCCACTAGTAACGCACAAATCTGTGGGATGTATGTGGAGAACCGAACTTTCCCGTGCATTTCGTGTGGAACGCGCAGGGCCGGTTCCCGGGCCGTCGGAACGGCGGGCGATCATGATCACCGAGCGATGCCTATGAGCACCGTGCGCGGACGCGGTCGCAACCTCGAGATCGCAGTCGACCGGGCGCTCGGCGCGGCCGCCGAGGAGCTGCGCGCGCAGTTCGCCGGGCGGCCGGAGTTCTACCGCGGCAGCCGGGCGGTCGCCGACCTGGGCATCCTCGAGCCGCCGGCGGCCGAGATTTCGGCGTTCCGCGATGCCTTGGCCGAGTTCGGGATCACGCTCGACGGCATCAGCGGGGTCGATGCGATCGCCCCAGTCGTCGCCGAGCTCGACCTCGCCTACCTCGGGACGGCAACCGCCCCCGACGTGGCCGCGCTCCCCCGAGCCCGCCGACAGCGCGAGGTCCGTCTCTCCGAGGAGGCACGCTCGCTCATCGCCGACTTCGCCGGGGCGCGCGACGACATGGTGCGCCGCCGCTCGTCGGGACCCGTGGCCGTCGCATCGTCCACCATCGCCTCGGCCGGCGTCACGCTGCCGCAGACCGCCCGCCCGGCGATCCCGGTCGGTGTCGCGACGCTCTACCACCGCGGCACCCTGCGTGGCGGCCAGGCGCTGCACAACTTGGGCAACCTGGTCGTGATCGGCGACGTGAACCCCGGCGCGGAGCTCGTCGCGTCGGGCGACATCGTCGTGTTCGGCGCGCTGCGCGGCGTCGCGCACGCGGGCGCGCAGGGCGACCG
>JALZBE010000602.1 GCA_030947665.1 Vulcanimicrobiota bacterium
GGTGCGCGCCGCGCGCACGGCGCAGCGCGCGGGCGCGCCGATCGCGCCGGCGGAGATCGCGGAGATCGTCGCGCGCGGCCCGGCAAATCCGGGCTGGCTCGAGATCAAGCCGGCCGACCCCGGCGTGCAAGGCGCGGTCGCGCAATGTCTCCACGTCGCGGGCGTGCCGAGCGCGCACTTGCAGAGCGCCGGCGTCGCCGACGCGCGGCGTCCGGGCGCGCTCGGCTTCAGCGACCGCTTCGGGTTCTACCTTATCGCGCGCCCGCCGGAATAGGCATCACGTAAAGTGGCCGGCGAGGCGCGCAACAGCGTCCTCGACGGCATGCTCGTCGTCGAGGTAGTAAAATCGGATGTGCTCGTAACCTGGATCCGGCCAAAGCGTCAGGCCCACCTTGCCGTCCCCGTCGTATCGGCATAGCGTCGCCGACCGCTCGCCCCGGACCCACTCGGTTACTCCGGAAAAAAAATCGACGCGCTCCGGCATGACCACGTCTCGTGTTCCAAGCGAATGCAACCGCAATGAAATCGCGTTGACGAGAGCCGCGAGCGCGTGGTCTTTCGCGCGCCGAGCCGGCGGCGGCTGCGTCCAACCGCGCCGCCACGGCGCCAGCGATTTGGCTGCGAGCGTCGCCCAGGCGTCCCATTCGCGATACGTGCCGCGCAGTTTCTCCGCTGCCGGATCCGGCGGCGGTTCGCGCTCGGGTTTGCCGAACTGAATCTCGTAGATCGAGCGGTCCAGCCGTTCGATCTCCGGCATCGCCGCGATGAACTCCCACGGGTGCACGGCGGGCAGCAGCGCGTCGAACGCGGCGATCAGCGCCGAGCGCGCCTCGTACGTCGGCGTCGCGCGCGCGAATCGCCGGACGTCCGAGGGCCGGTACTGCGTGCGGTATTCCACGAAGTTGGCGCGCGCTTCGGTCAGCGAATAATCGCTGTTCGGGCCCCCGCGCACGTTGTCGGCGTCGGCATCGTCCTGACCGTCGTCTTCCCAGTTGCACAGGCAGCAAATGTCGTGGTCCCGGCGGGCTTCGATCGTGGGATAGCCGCAACATGGACAGACGGCGAGATTCGGTGTGCGGCGCGGCAGCGCTCGTCCGAGCAGCGCGCCTTGAACGCGCAAGTCACTGAGGCCGAGCTCGAAGGCGAGCCGGCGGATTTTCAGCGCGGAGATCTCCGCGGGTCCGAATTGCATCGGTGAGCGGCAATGCGAGTGCCGCGTTACGCAAGAATGAGAGGCGTCGGCAGTATAGCATCCCGGCGGGCCGGACGTCCAGAGGGCTATCGGTTCGCGCCGACCCGAACGAGCGCGACCCGGTTCACGCCGCTGCACGCCAGTACGAAGTTGCCGTCGCGCGTCGTCATCATGACCGGCTCAACCCCGGCGGGCACGAGTACCGGCTGACCGTCTGCGCGCGCTAGGCTTCGAGCGCGTGCACCGCGGCTTCCCACGCTTCCATCGCAGCGGCGCTTTCCGTCTTCACGCGTTCCAGCGCGTGCACCAGCTCGACGACGCGTTTGGGATGGTCGTAGAGATCCGGTGCCGCGAAGTCTACTTCGAGCTGCGCGCGCTCTTTGTCGAGCTTCGCGACGAGCTTCTCCGCGTCCGCGACCGCGCGCTTGCGGCGGCCGGCGGCCACCTTCGCTTCGTGCGCGTTTTGGCGGTCGAGCTTCGCGGGCGTGGTCTTCTGCGCCGTCGCGGCTGAGGTGCGCGACGCGCCGTTTGCGCCGTTGTCGTCGCGTGCGGCGGCTTGTTCGTGCGCGCGGCGCTCGTAGGTGTCGTAGTCGCCGTCGACCACCTGCGCGGCGCCGTCGCGAATCGACACGACGCGTTCGCCCAAGCGTTTGAGCAGATAGCGGTCGTGCGACACGACGAACAGCGCCCCGTCGTAATCCGCCAGCACGTCTTCGAGCGCTTCGCGGCTCGCGATGTCGAGGTCGTTGGTGGGCTCGTCCAAGAAAAGACAGTCCGCGCGCTGCGCCATCAAGCGCGCGAGCATGATGCGCCGCCGCTCGCCGCCGGAGAACGCCTCGACGCGCTTGTCGCCGGAGTCGCCGCCCAAGTTCAAGCGCCCCAACAATCCGCGTGCCTCTTCGTCGTTCACGCCCATCTGCATCACGGCTGCGGCCGCGGTCGCGCCGGCGGGGAGATCGTCGACGGTGCTCTGCGCATAGCTCGCCGTGCGCAAGCCCGTGCCGTAGCGGATGCTGCCGCGGTCGGGATCGAGCTCGCCGCTGATGATGCGCAGGAACGTCGTCTTGCCCGCGCCGTTGGGGCCGACGATCGCGACGCGCTCGCCGCGCGTGAACGTCGCGCTGACGTTCGCGAACAGCGTGCGGTCGTAGGCCTTCGTGACCGCTTTGACCTCGACGGCCGGTCCGCT
>JALZBE010000154.1 GCA_030947665.1 Vulcanimicrobiota bacterium
CCTGGTGGCTGAAGCCGTTGTTGTCCTGGCGCCACACGTGCGACGTCAGCAAGTAGTTGAGCGACGCGATCGGGCGGCGCCATGCCAGCGCCCGCGTGACTTTTAGCCACTTTGCGTGCTGGTTGAACATCGAGTCGACGATGTGGACGAACGCCTCGTAGCACGAGAAAAAACCGTGCCGGCCCGTCAGCAGATAGCCTTCGAGCCAGCCCTGGCAGGTGTGTTCGCTCAGCACTTCCATCACACGGCCCGAAGCCGAGACGTGGTCGTCGGTCGGAAGGACGGTTGCGGTCGACGTGCGGTCCGTCACCTCGAACACGGCGTCGAGCCGGTTCGACGACGTTTCATCAGGCCCGAACAACCGAAAGTTGTGGTCGTTCATGCGCATGACGTCGCGCAAGTATCCGCCGAGCGCGCGCGTGCTTTCGGCGTGCGACGCGCCGGGTGAGGCGACCGGGACGGCGTACGAACGAAAATCCGGCAAGCGCAAGTTTTGCAGCAGCGCGCCGCCGTTCGCGTGCGGGTTTGCGCCCATGCGCCGATCGCCGTCCGGCGCCAGCGCTCGCAGCTCGCTGCGCAATGTGCCGTCGCGGTCGAACAGCTCCTCGGGACGGTAGCTCTTCATCCAATCCTCGAGCATCGCTCGATGCGCGGCGTTGCCGCGGACGTCGGTCAGCGGGATCTGATGCGCACGCCACGTCCCTTCCATCGGAAGGCCGTCGACGACCGCGGGGCCGGTCCAGCCTTTCGGGCTGACAAGGACGATCATCGGCCAGCGCGGCCGCCCGTGGAACCCGTCCGCACGAGCGCTCGTCTGGATCGATTTGATCTTCTGAACGGCGTCGTGAAGAGCGGCCGCCATCGCGCGATGCATCGCTTCGGGCTCGTGTCCGCTCACAAAAAGCGGTTCGTGCCCGTACCCTCGCAGCAGCGATCCAAGCTCGTCCTCGGGGATACGCGCGAGCACCGTGGGGCCGGCGATCTTGTAGCCGTTGAGGTGCAGGATCGGCAGCACGGCGCCGTCGCGCGCGGGGTTGAGAAACTTGTTCCCGTGCCAGCTCGTCGCAAGCGCACCGGTTTCGGCTTCGCCGTCGCCGATCACGCAGCACACGAATAGGTCGGGGTTGTCGAACGCCGCGCCGTAGGCGTGCAGCAGCGCGTAGCCCAGTTCGCCGCCCTCGTTGATCGAGCCGGGCGTCTCCGGGGACGCGTGGCTCGGAATGCCGCCCGGGAACGAGAACTGGCGGAACAGCTTGCGCATGCCGTCGGCGTCCGATGAGATATCGGGATAGATTTCGCCGTACGTGCCTTCGAGGTACGTGTTCGCGACGACCGCGGGCCCGCCGTGGCCCGGACCGGCGATGAAGATCGCGTCCAAGTCGTGCGCGGCGATGGCGCGATTCATGTGGGCGTACACGAAATTCAGCCCGGGCGTCGTCCCCCAATGGCCCAGCAGACGCGGCTTGACGTGCTCCGCGCGCAGCGGTTCGCGCAGCAGCGGGTTGTCGAGCAGGTAGATCTGGCCGATCGAGAGATAGTTCGCGGCGCGCCAGTAGGCGTCGATCGCGTGGACGTCCGCGGCAGACAGCGCATGCGACGCGCCCACCGCCACGTCAGCTTCGACGAATTCCGTGCGAACGGCCGGCGATACCGATCTCACGCCGCGCGGCGCACCGTGACGACCGGGATGTGCGCGCGTTCGACGACCGCCGTGGCGACGCTACCGACCATAAAGCGCGCCAGCGGCGAGCGGCCGTGCGTTCCCATGACGAGCATGCAGCAGTCGTCATCCTCCGCGGCAGCCAGCAGCTGATCGGCGGCGTCACCTTCGCGCACGACCAGTTGCGTCGCGATGCCGTGGTTTCGAGCGCGTTCCGCCGCGCGCTCGAGCAGCGCGTTGACGTCTGCGGGTATCGGCGAGGTGTTGCACACGTAAACGATCAGCGATTTCATTCGGCGAGCGGCCGCGATCGCGATCCCGACGTCGAGCGCGGCGTGCGCGGCGGGCGAGGAGTCCATCGCGACGGCGAGCGGTCCGGTCCGCATCTGGTCGTCCTCGTGGACCGTGACGACCGGGATGTCGGAACGTCGCATGATCCCCTCGGCAACGCTTCCCAGCACGGCTCGCGAGAGGCCGGTGCGGCCGTGAGTACCGATCACGATCGCGTCGGATCCGTTCTCGGCGGCGAAGGATTGGATTTGGTCGATGCACGCTCCGTGCAGCACCTGCGTATTGCAAACGATCCCGAGCTTTATCGCCTCGTCCTGGGCGCGGCCGCAGAAGGTCGCCGCATCCTCGTCGAGGACCTCGAGCATCGGTCCGGGATCCATCGCCGCGCCTTGCATCGCCGGGGCGTACATCAGCACCGGATCGACGACGCTGCAGAACGAGACGCGACCGCCCTCGCGCGCCAGCTCGAGCGCGAACGCGATGCCGCGCGCGGACGTCGTCGAGCCGTCCACCGGGACCGTGATGTGCTTGAAGACCGGCTTCATGGGGACGATCCTCGCCGGTCCGTGAGAATGTCGCGCGAACGCGCCCGCGCGCCGGCTTCTCATCCTTCACGACCAACGGACGCCGGGCCGGTAGATTTGCGGTGGATGCGGATTCTGACCGTCAACGCAGGCTCGACCAGCGTCAAGCTGGAGCGCTACGATCTCGATGCGCCGCTCCCGGAGCTCGCCGCCCCCCCGGCTCCGAATTGGGCTACCGAAACGACGGCGAACGCGGCAGACGAGGCGCTTGCGGATGCGCTGGGCGCCGGCGTGGACGCGGTGGCGCACCGGTTCGTGCGTCTCCCGGACGATGCGCCGGCCGTGCTGCGACTCGATGCTGACGCCATGCAAGCGATTGAACGTATCGGCGGCGAGGCGCCGTTGCACGACGCCGCGGCGCTCCATGCCGTCATGCTGGTGCGGCGGCAGATGCCCGCCATGCCGCAACTTGCGGTTGCCGACGGCGCGTTTCACCGCACGATGTCGGATGCGGCAACCACGTACGCCATCCCGCGCGAGCTCACGCGCCGCGGGCTGCGCCGGCGCGGGTATCACGGGCTCAGCCACGAGTATGCCGCGCACCGCGCGTGCGCGCTGGCGGGCATCGACATCGGGCACGCACGCGTGGTGACCGCGCATCTCGGCGGCGGCTCGTCGCTGTGCGCTATCGACGGCGGCAGGAGCATCGACACGACGATGGGTTATACGCCGCTCGAAGGGCTGCCGATGGCGACGCGCAGCGGTTCGGTCGATCCGGGTCTGCTGTTGCATCTGCTGCGCGAAGGCATGACGCCGGGTGAGCTCGAGGATATCCTCGAGCGGCGCTCGGGACTGCTCGGAATTTCCGGGCGGACGGGTGACGTTCGCGCATTGCTGGCAGCGACCGATGATCCGGATGTGGGGCTCGCCCTCGACGTACTCGCCTGGCGGCTGCGCGCTGCGGTCGGCGCGATGATCGCTGTGCTGGGCGGAATCGAGTTGCTCGTGTTCACCGGGGGAATCGGTGAGCACGCAGCCGAGATACGTGCCGCGGGCGTGCTCGGCGCGGTCGCGTCAGGCGCGGAGCTCGACACGGAACGCAACCCCGCGATGGCAATCGACGGCCTCATCTCAACCGACGCGTCGCGAGTCGCTGTGTTCGTCGTCAGCGCGCGTGAGGGATGGCACCTTGCACGTCGCAGCTATCGTGCACTCGAGAACCCGTCGTCATAAACACGTCTTCGCGTTCGGCATTACGCTGCCCGCTCGATATTCGGCCGAGAAGCATGAACGTGGTCCAATCGTCCGCGTCACCATTTTTTTGAAGCGAAACGTTGTTACGAACGCATGTTCGTGCTATAATTCGATAGCGAGTCTTCGCGTTTTATAACTCGGCGGCCCGGCCGGTGTAATCAGCACCGACCGAGCCCGTCACCCGATGGAGTAAACATCGAATGACAATCTGCGAGTTCGACGTTTTAACGTCGAGCCCTCGGCGCGGCTTTTCCGCTGCCGGCGATCGTCCATTTCATCAATTCGGCCCGGTGACCGCGTGATGGCGCCGCTCACCGAGTTTCACGCCTCGATCGCGGACGCGACGAACGAACAGCACCAGAATATGGCCGGCTTGGTGCAGCCCGACGACTTCAATGCCGAGGTCATCGTCCACTTTCTGCGCGACCACGGGATCGATGCGAGCATCGACGAGGCCGACGGCGGCTTCCGTTATACGGCCGCTGACCCCGCGCGCGCGTCCGATGTGGTTTTCGCTTGCGTGTGCCTGCGAGCATCGATAAGCTACGTCATCGAGGCCGCTTACTGGTGTACGAGGGCGAAGCGATGAGGTCGAAACGTTCGCAATCGCGTCGCCCAAATCTGTGCAACGGACATCACGGAGACGCCCCCATAGAACCGCCGTCGGCGCGCGTCTTTCGCTTGCGCATCGCACTTGGCTACAGCGTCGACGAGCTGGCAGGGCTAGCCGACATCCTCGCGTGCACGATCCAACGACTAGAGTCGGGCAAGCCCGTCGACAAGCGCGTTTTGCCGATGCTTGCAACCGCACTCCGGGCTTCCTTTTGCAGACGTCGTCGCTAGTGGCCCCTATCTGGGTGGTCGTTCGACCGGCAGCACGACCCGTACGCACGCACCGCCTCCGGGACGGTTACCGCGCCTTACCCGTTCAGAATGAGGGATTACGCGCAGAGTTCATGGGCGGCCGCTGCCGATGATCCGGAGAATGCACTCGCGCTCGCTGCCGCACCCGGCGAGCGACGTTAGTGAACGGAACTCACGAGAAGCGCGTGCATCCCGCCTTTTTCGTAGGACGTGCCGCCGATCGAAACGGTTTTGTCGAGCTTTCCGCAGAGCGTTTGGGCGGTTTTCGACCCCATCTGCGTGACGAGGAGATACAAACCTGCACCGCCGTGCGTCACAAGACCGAGCGTCGCCGGGCACGGGTGTTTCGCCATACTGTCCTCATGCATCGCGCCGCCGGTCTTCTCCGGCATCGCTCCGTGCATCGCGCCGCTCATGGACCCGTGCATCGCGTCCATGTTGTGATCGTGAGTGACATAGGTGGCAAGGTCGACCACCGTACCGCTGACGGTGTCGGCACGAGCGACGAGCGGGCCGCCCACGATCGCCGCGACAGCAAACGCCGCGGCCAGATGCGCGATTTTCATGATGACTCCCTTGCGAGGCGATGAGGGTGCTCTCCGTCGCAACGGTACGACGTTTGCACCCGCCTGCGCAGTAAGGACGCTTACATGACCCGCGCGACGCGGACGGACGGTCGGCTGCTGCGATCGTGGCAGTAAGATGGCTTACAATCATGCAACAGCCTCGGACGATACACTACTCCAGGCGAAATCGCTATTCCAAGGGAGACTCCGCTTGCGCTTTTTAGGTCTCATCGCCGCGCTTGGCCTCCTCTCACCCGGCGTCGCCGACGCCGAGCCGGCGCCGCACGCGCAAGGCTTCTTGACCGCGAGCGGTTCGATCTCCATACCGGGCGCGGTTACGCACAGCGAAGGGATTTTGCTCGTCTACCACAGCGATCGCGCTGCGCACGGCATGTCTCGCGGGCAGATCGGCGTCGACGCCCACCACCAGCTCATCATTCGCGTGCCGTAACATGATCGAACCACTGGACCCGGTGCGGCAAAAACAGGACGCCGACTACGTCTTCTACGAGCTGACCCGGAGCATCTGCCCCGATTGCCGCAAGGTGATCGACGCGAAGATCCTGTTACGCGACAACAAGGTCTACATGGCGAAGCGCTGTCCCGACTGCGGGCCCTTTGAAGCATTGGTCTACGGCGACGCCGAAATGTACGTCAACTTCGGAAAATACAATAAGCCGGGTACGATCCCGCTCGAGTTCAGCACCGAAGTCAAGGACGGATGCCCGCTGGACTGCGGTCTGTGTCCGGACCATCAGCAGCATGCGTGTCTGGGCATCATCGAGGTCAACAGCGCGTGCAATATGAACTGCCCGCTCTGCTTTGCCTCGGCTCGCCCAGGCTTCAGCCTCACGATAGAAGAGGTCGAGTCCATTCTGGACGACTTCGTCCGCACCGAGGGCAACCCGGAGGTCGTCCAGTTTTCGGGCGGCGAGCCGACGATCCATCCGAACATCATCGACTTCGTGCGGTCGGCGAAGGCACGCCGCATCCCGTTCGTCATGATCAATACGAACGGGAAGCGCATTGCGCGCGACGATCGGTTCCTCGCGGAGCTGAACGACGTGCGTCCGTCGCTCTACTTCCAGTTCGACGGCTTCGATTCAGAGACGTATCGCATTATTCGCGGCGAACCCGACATCCTCGCCGAGAAACTGCTCGCACTCGATCGGCTCGCCTCGATCGGCTTGGGCGTCACGCTCGTTCCGGCGATCGAGCGGGGCGTCAACGAACACGAAATCGGGAAGATCATCGAGTTCGCGATCGGACACCCCGCCGTGCGCGGGATCAACTTCCAGCCCGCCTTTCACGCCGGTCGTTAC
>JALZBE010000603.1 GCA_030947665.1 Vulcanimicrobiota bacterium
CCCACGGCCGCAGCGCGTCGATCGCGTCCGGCGCGCCCTTCGCGAGTCCGGCCGCGTGGTCCGGTTCAAGCCGCACCAGCGACGAGCTCGGCACCAGCAGCACCAGCTCGGGATCGCCGTCGAGCTGATGAAACCACGGTGCGATCGTCATCGCGACCGCTTCGCGGGCTTCGCCGGCCGTTTCGCGCGCCGCTTTGCGGATTTCGCGGGTGTCGCGGGTGTCGCGGGTGTTGCGGGTTTTGGCGGAGCAGCCGGCTTCGGCGTACGGATGCGTTGAAGCACGTCGTGCATGTGCCGTTCGCCGGGCGTGAGCTGCGCGAGCGCGCTGCCCTGCGCCTTGAAGACGCCCGCGCGCGCCTGCGCCGCCGGGACGACCTTGTCGAGAAACGCCATCACCATGCCGTATTGCCGGCGCGTCAGCGACAGCGACGAGGCGGACTCGTCGCGCATGTACGGCGGCATCCGCATGTCGTGCGCGGTGTCGTCGTTGGAGCGCGGATCGCGCGGCGGCCAGCGCTTCGCGCCACCCTTGCCGGGCGGCTTTTTTACGCCGACCCGGTTCGGCGCAAGCTCCGCGAACGGCGCCCACGGCGGGCGTACCAGCGAGCGCACGCGGTCGGCGTTCGCGCGCAGCCAGTCGAGGAGATACTCCGCGCTCCCGAGCTGCGAATGGGTGTCGACCGCGGCTTTCGCGTACCGCCCGGCTTGCGGATTTGGCGGGATGTTCGCGGGGTCGATCTTCGTCGGGATCGTGTCGTACACGATCTTCGGCGATTCGAGCGCGTAGCCCACGTCCAGGTACGTCATCGTGCCGCGGTCCTTGCGCGGCGGTTTCGCAGGTGCGGTCAATGGGTTTTGTTCGTTTTCGCCGATCGCGCGGTCGCGCGTGTAGTCGAGGTGGAGCAGGCTCACCGTCTCGAACACGCGCTGGAAGAGGTCGACGATCTCGTCGGCCGTCGGATCGTCGATCGGCGGCGCGTCACGGTCGGACAGGTCGTCGGCGAGCGAGAGGAAGCAGCGGCGGTCCGGCGCGTAATCGGGCGGCGCGACCGCGACGCGTGCGCTGGCGACTTTCACGACTCCCTTGAAGTGCACGCGTGCGGTCAGCACCCCGTCGCACGTGTCGTCGACGACGCCCCAGTTCGGGCTGCCGAACGGATTGGATCCCGGCGGCGCGTCGGCGCCGTCGTACGTGTCGGAGGGCTCAGGATTCTCGTACTTTGCGTAGTCTCCGTCGTAGCTGCACCACGCCGCGGCCGGATTGAGGATGCGGTTTTCGGCGGGGACGAGCTCGTGCAGGCGCATCGTTTCCGGATCGAATGCGGCCGTCGCGGCGGGCGGCCCGTACACGAGCCCCTTCGCCGGGATGATGCGCACCCGCAGCACGGACAGATCGACGCTCATCTCGTGGGCGCTGACCGGCCGGAACACGTGCAGCGCGCCGAGCGGTATCGGGCGGTCGGAGAACACCAGCGGATTCTGGCCGGGCGTGACGCTGATCGCGTCGAGCGCGACGCGCCCGAACTCCGTGGCGTTGCGCTGCGCGTACGCGAGAAACGCACACGCCTCGTCGCCGCTCCGCCGCGCGGCCTTGCGATTCGCCAGCCGGAGCTCGTACGACACGTTGCCCAGCTCCAGCTTGAGCTCGGCCAGCAGCGCGAGCGTGACGGGCTCTTCAGTCAAGGCGCCGCCGCGGTCCACGTTCGCCCACAGCTCGAAGAACGGCGCGGTCGGACGGATCCCGAGTTCGTCCTTGAAATGGATCACGCTCGGCATGTACGGGCGCGGCACGTGATCGGGCCCGATCTCGAAGCTGATCGCCGGCGCGATCGCCGTGTGCCCCGCGCCGTACCGCGACGGGTCCTCGCCCCAGGTGAACGACTCGACGGGCACCGGGCTCGAGCCGAGGCGCGCGATCGCGATAGGAGGGTTGAAGAACAGCTCTTTCAGTACAGGATCAGCCAAAGGTACAGAAGCAGGAACAGTCATGACGCCTCCGTCTCCGATCGAGGCAAGCGGTCCGCTCGCTTACGATTCGGCGCTGCGCGATCCCTGCGCCGCAGTCGACGTGGTAGGGTCCGGGCGCGCTGGCCTCGCCTGCGCGACGATGCTCGCGCGCGCGGGCTACGCCGTGCGCGTGCACGCGTCGGATGCGGGCGCGTTCGATGCGTACGAAGCGTTCGACGCGTCGGCGACCGATGCGCTGCGCGAGCTCGGCGTCGACGCGTTCGCCGACTGCGACGCGCGCGCCGTGCGCGGCTTCAACGGCGACGCGTACGTCGTCGCGCGGCGCGAACGCGTTCGCGACGCGCTGCTCGCCGTCGCGTGCGGCGCCGGTGCGGCGATCGATCGTGCGGGCGGGCCCGCGCACGCGGACGC
>JALZBE010000604.1:0-516 GCA_030947665.1 Vulcanimicrobiota bacterium
CCGTATCGTCGCGGTGCTCAACGCGCTGCACCGCGCCGGCGCACGCAGCGTCGTCGACCTCGGCTGCGGCGACGGCGATCTGCTCGTCGCGCTCGCGCGGGATGCGAGCGTCGAGCGCGTCGCGGGGAGCGACGTGTCGGTGCGCGAGCTGGAGCGCGCGAAGGAGCGGCTCGATCGCGCGCTCATGCCGGCGTCACGCCGCGAGCGCATCGGGCTGTTTCAGTCATCCGTGCTGTACCGCGATGCGCGCGTCGCCGGGTTCGACGCGGCCGCGCTGCTCGAGGTCGTCGAGCACCTCGAACCTCCGCGGCTGCCCGCGTTCGCGCGTGCGGTATTCGGCGCCGCGCGCCCGAAGACGATCGTGCTCACCACGCCCAACCGCGAGTACAACGCGCGCTTTCCGGCGCTCGCCGGCGGCAAACTCCGCCACGCGGACCACCGGTTCGAGTGGACGCGCGCGGAGTTCCGCGGCTGGGCGGAGGCGACGTCATCCACATACGGCTACACCGTCGCGTA
>JALZBE010000604.1:526-2377 GCA_030947665.1 Vulcanimicrobiota bacterium
GCCGACGCGGCGCTCGGCGCGCCGACGCAGTTGGCGGTGTTCACATGCAGCTGACGATCCCAGACTTCGCGCTCGTCGTGCTGATCGGCGCATCGGGCTCGGGTAAGTCGACGTTCGCCGCGGAACATTTTCGCCCGACGGAGATTCTGTCGTCCGACCGCTGCCGTGCGCTGGTCGCCGACGACGAGTCGGATCAAAGCGCCACCAAAGACGCGTTCGACGTGCTCTACGCGATCGCCGAGAAGCGGCTCGCGGCGCGGCGCCTCACGGTGATCGACGCGACGAACCTGCGCCGGGACGACCGCGCGAAGGGGATCGCGCTCGCGCGCAAGTATCACGCGCTCCCCGTCGCGCTCGTGCTCGACGTACGCGCCGACATCGCGGTCGAACGCAACCGCGCACGGCCTGACCGGCGGTTCGGCGCGCGCGTGGTCCACGAGCACGTGCGCATGCTGCGCTCATCGCTGCGCACCTTGCGCGCCGAGGGCTACCGCGTCGTGCACGAGCTGGACTCGCAAGAGAAGATCGACGCGGTCTCGATCGCGCGCGCGCCGCTGTACGCTGACAAGCGCGACGAGCGCGGACCGTTCGACGTGGTCGGCGACGTGCACGGCTGCTACAGCGAGCTCTGCACGCTGCTCGGCCGCCTTGGCTACGTGGAGACCGCGCACGACGGCGGTGCGGTGCGCCGTCATCCAGACGGCCGCCGCGTGATCTTTCTCGGCGATCTGGTCGACCGCGGCCCGGGGATCGTCGAGACGCTGCGCCTCGCGATGGACATGGTCGCCGCCGGCAGCGCGCTGTGCGTCCCCGGTAATCATGAAATGAAGCTGCTGCGCAAGCTCGACGGCCGCAACGTCAAGGTGTCGCACGGGTTGGGCGACACGCTCGCGCAACTCGACGCGGTGTCCGACGGCGAACGCGCGGAGTTCATCCCGGCGCTGCGCGCGTTTCTCGACGGGCTCGTCAGCCACTACTGGCTCGACGGCGGGAAGCTGGTGGTCGCGCACGCGGGGTTGCGCGAAGAGATGCACGGGCGCGGTTCGGGCGCGGTCCGCGAGTTCGCGCTCTACGGCGAGACGACGGGCGAAACCGACGAGTTCGGCTTGCCGGTGCGGTTCGACTGGGCGTCGGAATATCGCGGCAATGCGGTCGTGGTCTACGGCCACACGCCGGTGCCGCGCGCGGAGTGGGTGAACAAGACGATCTGCGTCGACACCGGCTGCGTTTACGGCGGCGCGCTCACGGCGCTGCGCTATCCGGAGCTCGAGACGGTGTCGGTCGACGCCGAGCGCGTGTACGTCGAACCGGTTCGTCCGCTCGCGCCGGAGCCGGAGACGGTTGCGCCCGCGACGGCGCAGCAATCGGCCGACGACGTGCTCGACATCGACGACGTCGCGGGCAAGCGGCACATTGGGACACGCCTGCTGCCGCACATCACGATCCCCGCGGAGAACGCTGCGGCGGCGCTGGAAGTGATGAGCCGCTGGTGCGTCGACCCGCGTTGGCTGATCTACTTGCCGCCCACGATGTCGCCGCCGGAGACGAGCCGGCGCGAAAACCTGCTCGAGCATCCCGACGAGGCGTTCGCGTACTTCCGGCGTGCCGGCGTCGCGCGCGTCGTGCTGGAAGAAAAGCACATGGGCAGCCGTGCGGTCGTCGTGCTCGCGCGCGACGCGGACGCGGCGCGGCGCCGCTTCGGCGTCGACACGGGCGAACGCGGCGTCGCGCTCACGCGAACCGGGCGCGCGTTCTTCTCCGATGCGACGCTGAACGATGCGCTGCTCGACCGCCTGTCCGCCGCGCTGGAGCGGAGCGATTTCTGGACGCGCTACCAAACCGATTGGCTGT
>JALZBE010000605.1 GCA_030947665.1 Vulcanimicrobiota bacterium
CCGCGCGTCGGCATCGAAGGCACCGTGCGGTGGCGGCACGTCACCTCGGCGCGCGGGCGCGCGCGGGCGAAGAGCGGGCACATCGCGCACGTCAACGCGCTCACGGGCTACGTGCAGACGCTGCGGCACGGCCGCGTAGCGTTTGCGATCATCGTCAACGACCGGCGAGCCGACGACGGGCCCGTCGAGATCGGCATCGATCGCGCGCTCGACGTGCTTGCGCGAAGCTAGCGCGTTCGAACGAGCGCGGCTCGGGCGAGCTGTTCGTCGTGCTTGGCTTGCGCGCGCAGCGCGGCCGGCGCCGTGGGGTCGTCTTGGACGCGTTCGCCCAGGATCGTCGCATGGGCTAGCCACCCGCGTGCTTGCGCGCTATGGCGGTCCGTGGCGACCGCGGCCTTGCGCCACTCCGAAGCGGCGCGCGTCAGGTACTGGGCGTGGGCGACTCCGGTTGCGTGGTCCGCGCACGCCTCCGTCGATTGCGCGTCCGACGCGCAGCGGGCCGACGTGATCGCGGTTTGGTGTGCGGCGTCGCAGGCGGCGGCGTCACGCGCGTTTGCCGGCGGACAGCTCGCGGTCGCCGTGAGGTATGCGACGAGGACGACAATGAGCGTGATCGCGGTCGCGATCGCACCCGTTCGAGCGGGCATGATGGCTTGGTTCTGCATCGAAGGCACGATGTCGTGCTGACAGCCCTCGACCCCGTGCTGCTTGCTCGCGTGCTCGGTCGAGCGCTGCGGCGGGGCGGCGACTTCGCCGACGTGTTCTTCGAGAACCGGCTGACGCAGACGTTCCGGCTGCAGGACGCCCGCATCCACGAGGCGTCGTCGAGCGTCATTCGCGGGGCGGGCGTGCGCGTCGTCGTCGGGCAGCGCGCGGGGTACGCGTACTCCGACGATCTGGACGAGGCGGCGCTGTTGCGCGCAGCGGACGCGGCGTCGCTGATCGCGCGCGACGGGCGCGAGCAGGACGTCGTCGTCGCGCTGGCCGCTGCGGCGGCGCCGGTGCTGTACGACGAGCACGCCGACGAGCCGGCGGATTCCGCGCGCTACGTCGATTTGCTGGCGCGCGCCGATGTCGCGGCGCGGGCGTTCGATCCACGGGTCGTGTCGGTGAACGCGTTCGTGACGGACGAGTTGCAGTACGTGCAGATCGCGTCGAGCGACGGGCGGGTGGTGACGGACCGGCGGCCGCTCGTCGCGCTGGGTGTGCAAGTCGTCGCGCGCGCGGGCGCGCAACGTGAGAACGGTTACATCGGGGACGGCGGCCGCACGAGCATCGACGTGTTCGACGAGACGACGCCGGAGTCGCTCGGGCGCGAGTCGGCGCGGATTGCGACGACCAAACTCGGCGCGCGCGAGGCGCCGGCGGGCGAGTTGCCGGTCGTCATCGGTGCGGGCGGCGGCGGTGTGCTGCTGCACGAGGCGGTCGGTCACGGCCTCGAAGCGGACTTCAACCGCAAGGGCACGTCATTGTACGCCGGGCGCGTCGGCGAGCGCGTGGCGAGCGATCTCGTGACGATTTTCGACGACGGCGATCTGCATGGCGAGCGCGGCAGCGTCGCCGTCGACGACGAAGGGATCCCGGGCCAGCACAAGGTGCTCGTCGAGAACGGCATCTTGCGCGGGTACATGCAGGACCGTTTGAACGCGCGGCTGATGGGCGTCGCGTCGACGGGCAGCGGCCGGCGCGAATCGTATCGCGTGCTGCCGCAGCCGCGCATGTGCAACACGTTCATGCCCGCGGGAACGGCGACGCCGGACGAGATCGTCGGCTCGATCGACCGCGGGCTCTACGCGACGTCGTTCAGCGGCGGCCAGGTGGAGATCAGCAAAGGCGACTTCGTGTTCATGATCGCCGAAGGCTACTTGATCGAGCACGGCAAGATCACGGCCCCGGTGCGCGGTGCGACGCTGGTCGGCAACGGTCCCGACGCGATGACCAAGGTGACGATGGTCGGCCACGACGGCCGGCTCGCGAACCGTTCGTACACGTGCGCCAAGGGTGGCCAGCGTGTTCCTGTCGGCGTCGGCATCCCGACGGTGAAGCTGTCGTCGTGCACGGTCGGAGGGACGCGGCGTGGCTGATCCGCGCGACGAGGCGCTCGCGCTGGCCGACACGGCGATCGCGCTGGTGTCCGCGGCGGGCGCGACGGACGCGGACGCGATCGTCGAGATCACGGACCGCTTCGGGTGCGAGGCACGCGAGCGCGAGGTGACCAAGCTCGAGCGTTCGCGCGGGCGCTCGCTGCGCGTGCGCGCGTTCATCGGCACGCGACGCGCCACGCTGGCGACGACCGATCTGTCCCGCGACGGCGTCGCGGCGCTCGCGCAGCGGGCGGTCGCGGCGGCGGCGTTCGTCGCCGAGGACCCGCACGC
>JALZBE010000606.1 GCA_030947665.1 Vulcanimicrobiota bacterium
CGAACCGATGCGCACGCAAGTGACTTGCAGGCCGTGGTTGTCGCTATAGTAGCGTCCCAGCGTCTCGCCGAACGCTTTCCACACGCCGTAGAGCGAGTCGGGGCGGTACGGCGTGTCGGTGCGCACCACGAGGCCGAAGCCGGGCTCGTAGATCGCGGGGACGTTCTCGATCTCGTGCATGCCCACCGCGTGGTTCGAGCTGGCGAAAATGACGCGCTTCACGCCGGCGCGGCGCGCGGCTTCGAACGCGGCGTACGTGCCGCCGATGTTCGGACCCGAGACGTCCTCCCACGATGCCTCGACGCTGACGACTCCGGCCAAGTGGATCACCGTCTCGCAGCCTGCGAAAGCGCCTTCGAGCGCGTCCACGTCGCGCACGTCGGCGATCACGTCGGCCCCGTGCAGGTCGATGCGCACGACGTCGTGATCCCGCGCGAGATCGGCGGACAGCGGCTTGCCGATCGTGCCGGCCGCGCCGGTGATCGCGATCTTCACACGCCGAGCATGTCGAGGAGCTCGCGCTCGCGCGCGATCACCTCGCTGTTTTCCAGCGTCTGCGCCACCTGGCCGTGGACGATGATGTGGTGGCGATCGGCGACGCCCGTCGCGAAGCGCACGTTCTGCTCGACCAAGAGCACGGTGATGCCGTCGGACTTCATCGCGCGGATCAGCTCGCCGATGCGCTCGACAATCACCGGCGCGAGCCCTTCGGTCGGCTCGTCGAGCAGCACGGTACGCGCGCCCGAGCGGAGCACGCGCGCGATCGCGAGCATCTGCTGCTCGCCGCCCGAGAGCGTCGTCCCCGCGGCTTTGGCGCGCTCCTTGAGGATCGGGAACTCCTTGTAGATGCGCTCGACGGTCCAGCCTTTGTCGCCGACGATCGGCGCGAGCATGAGGTTCTCGGACACGCTCAGCGTCGCGAGGATGCCGCGCTCTTCGGGGACGTATCCCAAGCCGCCCTTGGCGATGCGGTCGGACGGCAACCCCGCGATCGAGCGGCCGTCGAGCTCGATCGTGCCGCGGCGCGCCGGCAAGATGCCCATGATCGTGCGCAGCGTCGTGGTCTTGCCGACGCCGTTGCGGCCGACCAGTGTTGCCACCTCGCCGGTGTCGACGCGCAGCGTCATGCCGTGCAGGATGTGCGACTCGCCGTAGTAGGCGTGGACGTCGTTCAGTGCGAGCATCAATGCGTGCCTCCACCGAGATACGCCGTGACGACGCGCTGGTCGTTGCGGACCTCGTCGTAGGTCCCCTCGACGAGCACCTTGCCGCGCTGCATCACGGTGACGCGGTCGCACAGATCCGCGACGACGCGCAGGTTGTGCTCGACGAGCACGATGGTGCGGCCCGGCGCGATCTTCTTGATGAGCTCCACGGTGCGGTCGATGTCCTCGACGCCCATCCCCGCAGTGGGCTCGTCGAGCAGCAGCACCTTGGGATCCTGCGCCAGCGCGATCGCGAGCTCGAGCGAGCGTTTCTTGCCGTACGGAAGGTTTGCCGCGACACCCTCGCGCTCGTCCTCGAGGCCGACGGCGTCGAGCGCCGCGCGCGCCGGGTCGTCCAGCACCGCGGTGACCGACGGCGACGCGAGGAACCGGCGCGACAGCGGCGTGCGCGCCTGCAGCGCGATCTTCACGTTGTCGAGCACGGTGAGGTGCGGGAAGATGCTGTTGATCTGAAAGCTGCGCACCATCCCCATCCGTGCGACGCCGGCCGGATCGAGGTGCGCGATTTCGACGCCGGCGAACCGCACGCTGCCGCGGGTGGCGGGCGCGAAGCCGGACAGGACGTTGAAGAACGTCGTCTTCCCGGCGCCGTTGGGGCCGATGATCGCGTGGACGGTGCCCTCGGCGACGTCCAGCGACACGCCGTCGAGCGCGGTGAACCCCGCGTAGACTTTGACGACGTCGCGCGTCGAGAGGATCGGCTCGGCCACGAGCGGGACTTCTGCCAACCATGCAGCCGGCCCCGCACGACCATGAGACCGTCCTCGAAGTCGAGGCGCCCCGCGTCAAGTTCGGCCGCGGCGCGATCGACGAGGTGGGCCCGGAAGCCGCCGCGTTCGGCCTGCGCCGCGTCGCGCTGTTTACCGACACGAAGCTCGCGGCCGGCGCGTTCGTCGATCGGGCGCGGGCCTCGCTGCGCGCGGCCGGGGTCGATGTCGCCGAGTTCGCAGCCGTACGCATCGAGCCCACCGACGGCTCGTTCCGCGCGGCGTCGGCATTCGCGGCGGACGCGCGCGTCGACGGCTACGTCTCGGTCGGCGGCGGCTCGGTCATCGACACCGCCAAGGCGGCGAACCTCTACGCGACCTACCCGGCACCGTTCGAACGCTACGTGAACGCGCCGCTAGGCGAAGGCGCGCCCGTA
>JALZBE010000155.1 GCA_030947665.1 Vulcanimicrobiota bacterium
GCGCCTGCGCCCGACGCTGGGGATCGTCGACCCCGACGCCACGCGCACGCTGCCCGGCGCAGTCGTCGCGTCGAGCGGCTTCGACGTGCTCGCGCACGCGCTGGAGTCGTTCACCGCGAAACCGTACACGCAGCGGTTGAAGCCGGCCACGCCGCTGGCGCGGCCGCTCTCGCAAGGCGCGAACCCGTACAGCGATCTCGCGTGCGTGGAAGCGCTGCGGCTGCTCGGGGAATTTCTGGAACGCGCGGTGCACGATGCGCACGACGACGAGGCGCGCGAGAGCGTGATGTACGCCGCGACGCTCGCCGGGATCGGCTTCGGCAACGCCGGCGTGCACGTCCCGCACGGGATGGCGTACGCCGTCGCCGGGCTCGTGCGTGACTTCTTTCCGCGCGACTACGAAGCCGATCACGCGATGGTCCCGCACGGGACGTCGGTGATCGTCAGCGCGCCCGCCGTGGCGAAGTTCACCGCGATCACATCCGTGGGCAAGCACCGCCGGGTCGCGACGTTGCTCGGTGCGCAGCACGAGATCGACGACGACGAGGTGGGCGACGCGCTCGCGGCGGCGCTCGCGCGACTCATGCGCGCTACAGAGATGCCGAACGGCCTGCGCGCGCTCGGTTACACCGCCGCGGACGTCCCTGCGCTGGTCGCAGGCGCGTTCGCGCAGCAGCGCCTGCTCGGCAACGCCCCGCGCACGGTGGGTGAAGAAGAGCTCACCGGGCTGTTTTTAGGTGCTATGACCGTCTGGTAACGGCGGCGCGATCGTCGGCTGCGGCCCGACTCCGTCGCGCGCGTTGCGGACGGCTTTCACGAAGCCGTAGAGCTGCTCGGCGTCGATACCGTGCAGCATCAGGCGGAATCCGGATTCGACCGTGGCGAACGGGACGATCGGATGCCGGTTGTTCACCAGCGCCACGGCCAGCTCGGTGCCGAAGATGCGCGAGATGTAGATCGCGATCGTCTCGTCGAGCTGCAGCGAGTTGCTCGCGCGGTTGAAGTCGTCGTGCGTCAGCAGCAAGCTGTAGAACGGCGTGTAGGCCTCGATCGCGCTCTGCAGATCGAGGAAGTTGTGCCACGTGCGCGGCATGACCTGGAGCGTCGCGTCGAAGTCTTGGATCGCGCTGAAGTCCATCTCGCTGAGCGGCCGCGGCCCCACCACGCGGCCTTGGTCGATCAGCTGCGCGTTCGCCTGGATGATGAAGTTGTAGATGTTGAGATCGTGCTGCACGAAGACGTTGTCGACCAGCGCCTCGATCGTGCGCGGCTGCAGCGGGACGTAGCGCATCTGAAGCCCGCCGATGTTGTCGCCGATGAAGTGCAGCATCTGCGTGCCGATGTTGAAGTGCCGCAGGATCAGGTAGTTCGCCTCGGCGCTGACGAACGTTCTCATCCCCCACGCGATCGAGCGGTGGAGCAGCTTGGGCGCCGCCATCTCGTCGGGGATGACGGTCCGGATCAGCTGCGTGACCACCACCGCGACGCGTGCGACGACGCGCACGATCGGCAGCAAGAAGCGCCGCGACCACGTGCGGTTGTTCCGCATCAGCGCTTCCTTCGCGTCCCGGTCGAAGAACGTGCTATGGTCCAGCGACAGCGCGGTCCACGGGTCAGGGTTGGAGAAGTCGTGCTTCGAGAGGTCGTATACCGTCATGCCGGCGTCATCTCTTCGAGCTGCAAGCGGTAGAGGCGCGCTACGACCGCGCTCGTCTTCACGATGCGGTCGCCCATCCCGGGCAGCTCCAGAATCCCGGAGCCGAGCGTCGCCTCGAACTCCTCGAGGTGGCCCGCGTCGTGCTCGCCGTGATACAGCAGAAAGCTGACCTGACGATCCTCCAGGCAGAGCTGGTCGGCGATGAGGCGGCCCCACGCGGACGCTTTCTTGCTGCCGACGCCTTCGATCACGAACATCGCGCCCAGCAGGTCGAACGGGTTCGGCTCGCTCGCGCGCTGGAACATGAAGCCGTGCAGCGCCTCGGTCCCGACGTTCTTCTCGTAGGCGAGCATCTGCGCGCGATCGCCGCCGACCGACGCGAAGTCGGCCTCGAGCATCGCGTAGTCGCGGTGCTCCGTCACCGCGTGTTTCAAGAACGTCGAGCGCTGCTCCGCGAACTCGTTGGTGATGCTCGACGACGCGCGCGCGATCCAGCGCGACCCTTCGATCACCTGCTGGCGGTGGTTGAGCAGCAGCATGCGGTAGTCGTCGAGCCGGAACCGGCCGCGCCGCAGCTTGTCGATGAGCGGTGTCGTCTCGAGCGCCGATTCGAAGTCGGTCCACACCATGAGCAGGCGGCGCATGACCGACTGCGTCGCCGGGGACGTGATCGTACCGTTCATGCGACCTCCAACAGCATCAGCCCGTTGAGCGCGCGGCCGCTCTCCGGGACGTTGCACAGGATCTTCTGACCTTTTTCGAGCGTGCGCACGCGCGCGAGCTCTTCCAGCAGCACGAAGATCGACGCGGCGCCGACGTTGCCGCGCGTGGTCAGGTTGCTGAACCACTTCTCTTGCGGGATCAGCGCGCCGGCCGCCGCGAGCAGCTTCACGGTCTCGTCGCGCAGCGACTGCGAGGAGTAGTGGCAGCAGACGTGATCGATCTCATCGACGACGATGCGCCCGCGCTCGACCAGCTCGACGAAGTGCGACACCCAGACGGGGATCATCGAGCGCATCAGCGCGATGTCCTGGGTGAGCATGAGCGCGCCGGCGCGCGCCGCTTCGACGGGGTCGCCGTAGTCGCCCCAGAACCGCAGCCGGTCGCCGTCGTACGCGCCGCCCGCGAGCATGCTGGGCGCAAAGCGGTCGGCGAACGAGCGGATGTCGATCCAGTGGATCTTCAGCGACAGGTGCCGCGCGTTCGGGGCCGGCTCGAGCACGGCCGCGCCCGCGCCGTCGGACAGCGTGAACCGTAGGAACTCCGCGTCGAACGGTGCGCCGTTGCCGTTGCCGTCGCCATTGCCGTTGCCGACGTGCTCGTAGAACCCCGGGCGGAAATAGCGGCTCGCGAACTCGCTGCCAGAAACGGCAGCGGCGCGGTGTTCGCCGATGCGCACTTGCGCGTACGCCGATTTGAGCGCCATGAGAGAGCTGGTGCACACGCTCTGAAAGCTCGCGATCTCGATCGGCCCGAGATTCAGCTCGGCGTGCACGTGCGACGCGAGCCCAGGCAGCAGGACGTCACCCAGCGTCGTCGCGGTCGCGAGATACGTGATGTCACGCAGCGTGAGCTCCGAGGAGTCGACGGCCGCGACGATCGCGGCTGCCGCCATTCCCGCGTTCGAGTACTGCGCGCAGCCGTCGGCGTCGAGCGCGTAGTGCCGCGACGTGATCTTGTTGTTCCGCAGCACCAATGGCCGGTACCGCGACGGCTTTCCGCCGATCCGGCCGAGGTGGCTCTCCATCTCGTCGTTGCCGACGGGCGGGCCGGGGAAAAACGCACCGAACCCGTTGATATAGACATCGAGCATGCCCGTCGGGAATTAGACGGCTGCCCATCCCTGCCTGGAGCTTTGACAGAATGGTTACGCTGTGCGCGCGGTGATCCAGCGAGTCACCCGCGCTTCGGTCGCGGTCGGCGGACGGGTCGCCGGGTCGATCGAGCATGGTTTGCTGGCGCTGGTCGGCGTCGCCGTGGATGACGCCGATGCGGACGCGGACGCCCTGGCGCTGAAGATCGCCGGTCTGCGCGTCTTCGGGGACGGCGACGGCGCGATGAACCTCGCGCTTGCGGACATTGGCGGCGCGGTGCTGGTCGTCTCCCAGTTCACCCTGCTCGGCGACGTTCGCAAAGGCCGCCGCCCGTCGTTCGTTGCGGCGGCGCGCGGCGAGCTCGCCGAGCGCCTCTACCAACGCGTGGCGGACCGACTGCGTGCAGCCGGACTCTACGTCGCAACCGGGGTTTTCCGCGCCGACATGGCGGTCGAGCTGGTCAACGACGGCCCGGTGACGATCCTGCTCGACACGAAACGCACATTTTGAAGAACCCCCCACCGGGGGCCTTAGCTGAGCAAGCGGGCGCTCTAACGGCCTAAAACGGTGTCTGCCGGGGCAGATCAATCGCAATCCGACTGCCGGCTTTCGCCGTTATCGGCTAAACCGTATACAGATACGGGGCGAGGGAGCTCATGCGACGTCTCTTCCGGGTCGCCGGAATCGTAGCGGCGGCGTTGTTCGCAACGGCGAGCGCCGCCGCAGCACATCCGTTGGGAAACTTCACGGTCAACCATCTCTCGCGCATCACGAGCGCGAGTGAAACCGTGACGGTCCGCTATGTTCTGGACATGGCGGAAATCCCGGCGTTTGCGCTCGATCGCTCGCTCGACGCCCACGGAACCCCGTCGCGCGCGACGCTCACCGCGTGGGCGGCTTCCCACGCGAAGGAGATCGCGCCGCAGCTCCAGCTCGTCGTCGATGATCGCAGCGTCGCGCTGACGCCCGCTGAGTCGACGGTGCGCGCGCGCCCGGGCGCCGGGGGTTTGCCGACGCTCTACTTCACCGCGACGTATCACGCCGCGGCCGGCAGCGGTGCGCATCGCATCACCTATCGCGACGAAACCGAACCCGGCCGCCTCGGCTGGAAAGACGTCGTTGTCGGAACGCAGACCGAACCGACGGGTGAGCTGCTTGCGTACCCCGGCGCGCTGCTCGGTTCGCCGCGCACGCGCGTCGCGATCGCGGCGAATATCGACGCCGCCGGACGGATCATCGCCGACGACAAGACGGTGATGTCCGACGAGGTTGCGGCAGGCGCGGCGCCGGCTACGCCGATCGCGCGGTCGAACGCGTTGTCGGACATCCTAGCCAAGGGCGCGGGCGACCCGCTCATCGTGCTCGGCGCATTACTGCTCGCGATCGCGCTGGGCGCGCTGCACGCGCTCGAGCCCGGCCACGGGAAAACGCTGCTCGCGGTTTCGCTGGTCGGCGCGCGTGCGACGCCGCGCCAAGCCGTCATCCTGGCCGTCGCGCTGACGGTCGCACACACCGCCGGCGTCCTCGCGCTGGGGTTCGTGGTGCTCGCGGCGACGCGCTGGATCGTCCCAGAGCAGATCTATCCGTGGATCACGCTCGCATCCGGGCTCTTCGTCACGATCCTCGGTGCGCGCGCCGTCGCCCGGGAAGTGCGCAAGCGCCTGCCGATCGCGCACGCCCACGCGCACGTCCACCAGGAAGCCCAGCCGCACGAGCACGATCACGCGCACGCGCCGGGCCAGCACCATCACACGCACGCCGAGCACGCCACGTTCGTCCATCACCATCACGGCGATCCGCTCGGCGAGCATGGCCACGATCATGCAAACCCGCACGATCACGATCATGCGCAACTCGACGACGTCGCTCACGCCCGCGCGCACGCGATTCCGGGGACCGCGCCGCTGACGTTCCGCACCGCCGTGATCGCCGCCGCGAGCGGCAACGTCGCGCCGTGTCCCGCGGCCCTGGTCGTGCTGCTGGCGGCGATCAGCCTGCACCGGATCGGATACGGTCTCGCGCTGATCGTCGCGTTTAGCGTCGGGCTTGCAATGGTGCTCACCGTGCTCGGGATCGCCGTCGTGCGCAGTGCCGCATGGCTCGTCGCTCGGCCGCAGTTCGACCGCGTCGCGCGTTTCGCGCCGCTCGTCACCGCGTCGGTCATCGCCCTCGTCGGCGCGGTCATGGTCGGCCAAGGCTTCGCGGCGCAAGGGATCGGGGTTTCCGCGCTCCTCGTCACCACGCTCGTGCTCGTCGCGGTCGCCGGCTATGCGTTCGCGTGGCATCAGCACCGCGTCCCGGCCGAGGCGCACGCATGATCGGTTCGAGCGCGTTCACCGTGTTCGTGCTCGGGATGCGCCACGGGGCGGATCCCGACCACCTCGCGGCGATCGACAACGTCACCCGTAACGCCTACGTCAAGACACCGCTGCTGAGCCGGTTCGTCGGCACGCTCTTCGCGGGCGGCCACACGATCATGGTGATCGCGATCTCGGTGCTGATCGGGCTGCTCGGCGCGCGCTTTGCCGCGCACGGCCAGACGATCGAGCGTATCGGCACGTGGGTGTCCATCATCGTGCTGCTGGCGATCGCGGCGATGAACCTCGTCGCGCTGCGCTCCGGCTCGATGCGTGTCGCAGGTGCGAAGACGAGGCTCTTGCCGCGCCGTTTGCGCGAGGGATCGAGCGCGCTGCTCGCGATCCCGATCGGGCTGCTGTTCGGCTTCGGCTTCGAGACGTCGAGCCAGCTCGCCGCGTACGTGCTGGTGTTCGGCGCCGATGCCGGGATCACGGGCGCGCTGCTCGTCGGCGCGATGTTCTCGGCCGGCATGATCTGCACCGATACGCTCGACTCCGTCCTCGTCCACCGTTTGATCTCGTACCGCTCCGACCGTCTCCCCGCGCTGATGCGCGTTTGGATCGCGTCGGTCACCATCCTCGCGGTCGTCGTCGCCGTTTATCAGTTGGCGCAAGTCCTCGGATGGC
>JALZBE010000607.1 GCA_030947665.1 Vulcanimicrobiota bacterium
GTGCAGCAGCGTGAAGCTCGTCGCGCTCCACACGTCCGCTGCCACGCCGAAGTCGTCGCGCAGTAAATCGGCGGCCGCGAGCACCTCGCGCAGGATCGCGCCGCTGCCCATCAGCTGCACGCGCGGCTGGCCCTGGTTGGGGGCGCCGCCGTCGCGCAGCAGGTACATGCCGCGCAGGATGCCGTCCTCGGCGCCGGCCGGGAGTGCGGGATGCTGGTAGTTCTCGTTGAGCAGCGTGATGTAGTAGTAGACGTCTTCCTGCTCGGCGAGCATCCGGCGCACGCCGTCCTGCACGATCGTCGCGACTTCGTACGCATAGGTCGGATCGTACGGCACGCAGTTCGGGATCGACGCCGCGAAGAGGTGCGAGTGCCCGTCTTCGTGCTGCAAGCCTTCGCCGTTGAGCGTGGTGCGGCCCGACGTGCCGCCCAGCAAGAAGCCGCGCGTGCGCATGTCGCCCGCCGCCCACGCGAGATCGCCGATGCGCTGGAATCCAAACATCGAGTAAAAGATGTAGAACGGCAGCGTTTGCACGCCGTGCGTCGAGTACGACGTGCCCGCCGCGATCCACGAAGAGATCGCGCCCGCCTCCGTGATGCCTTCCTGGAGGATCTGGCCAGCCTTGTCCTCGCGGTACCACATCAGCTGATCCGCGTCTTGCGGGCGATAGAGCTGCCCGACCGTCGAGTAGATCCCAAGCTGGCGGAACATCCCTTCCATGCCGAACGTGCGCGACTCGTCCGCGACGATGGGCACCACGCGCGGGCCGACGGTCTTGTCGCGCAAGATCGTCGACAGCGAGCGTACGAACGCCATCGTCGTCGAGATCTCACGCTCGCCGGTCGACTCGAGCAGCGCGGCAAACGCTTTGCGCTCCGGCGCGGGCAGCGGCGCTTCGACGTTGCGGCGGCGCGTCGGCACCGAGCCGAGCTTCGCGATGCGGTCGCGCAGATAATTCGCTTCGCGCGAGTCCGGCGCGGGCTTGATGAGCGGCACGTTTTCGAGGTCGCGGTCGGAGATCGGGATGGAGAAGCGGTCGCGGAACGAGCGCAGCTGCTCGATCAGCAGTTTCTTCTGCTGGTGCGCGATGTTCATCCCTTCGCCCGCCGAGCCCATGCCGTAGCCTTTGATCGTCTTGGCGAGGATGACCGTGGGCGCGCCCTTGTGCTCGGTCGCGGCTTTGTATGCCGCGTACACTTTGTACGGGTCGTGGCCGCCGCGGTTGAGCGCCCACACTTCTTCGTCGGTCATGCGCTCGACGAGCGCGCGCGTCTCCGGGTATTTGCCGAAGAAGTGCTCGCGCACGTAGTTGCCGTCGCGCGACTTGAGCGTTTGATAATCACCGTCGAGCGTCTCGCTCATCACCTTGACGAGCATGCCGCTGTCGTCCGCAGCGAGCAGCGGGTCCCAGCGCGAGCCCCAGATCACCTTGATCACGTTCCAGCCCGCGCCGCGGAACACGCCTTCGAGCTCCTGGATGATCTTGCCGTTGCCGCGCACGGGGCCGTCGAGCCGCTGCAAGTTACAGTTGACCACGAAGATCAGGTTGTCGAGCTTCTCGCGCGCCGCCATCGCCAGGCCGGCGAGCGATTCGGGCTCGTCGATCTCGCCGTCGCCAAGGAACGCCCACACCTTGCGATCGCTAGTGTCCGCGAGCCCGCGGTCGTGCAGATAGCGCATGTAGCGCGCCTGGTACACGGCCTGCAGCGAGCCCAGACCCATCGACACCGTCGCGAACTGCCAGAAGTCCGGCATCAGCCACGGATGCGGATACGACGGCAGCCCTTTGCCGTCGACCTCGCGCCGGAAGTTGTCGATCTGCTCCTCGGTGATGCGGCCTTCGATGAACGCGCGCGCATAGATGCCCGGCGACGAGTGGCCTTGGAAATACACGAGGTCGCCGCCCGCGGCGTGCGACGGGCCGCGCCAGAAGTGGTTGAAGCCGACGTCGACCAGCGTCGCCGCCGACGAGAACGTCGCGACGTGGCCGCCCAGCTCGCTATGGTCTTTTTGCGCGCGCACCACCATCGCCATCGCGTTCCAGCGGATGTAGTGCCGCAGTCGCTCCTCGATGTCGTGGTCGCCGGGGAAATGCGCTTGCTCCTCGACCGCGATCGTGTTGACGTACGGCGTCGTCTGCGCCGCCGGCGTGCGCACACCGCGCGTGGCGGCGCGCTCGACGAGCGCGCGCACGAGCTCGCTCGCGCGCCCGGCGCCTTCGGCCTCGATCACGCCGTCGAGCGCGTCGAGCCACTCGCGCGTCTCTTGGGGATCGGGCTGCGCCCCTGGGGGCGGTGCCTCCGCTTTCGCGGCGGTACCGTTCGTGGCGAGGGCGGCTTCGAAGGACGTGTCGATCATGGCGGTC
>JALZBE010000012.1:0-4664 GCA_030947665.1 Vulcanimicrobiota bacterium
TCTCCGCCCAGCCGCTCGGCGCGCAGTCCGAGCGCCGCGAACGCGGCAGCGACATCGCGCTCGAACGGCGCGCCGATATTCGGCCCGTCGCCCGCGTCGAGCGGCGATTCACCGTTTGCGCTGGCGCCGAGCCGCGCGATAAGCGCCTCAATCGCATGGCTCACCGGCACGGGATCGTCGTGTCCGGCGAACGCGTCGACCGGCAGATCCAGCCGATATCGGCCGTCGCGCAGCTGCACGAACTCAGGCGCGTCGCCACGGTCGCGCTGCCGGTCGAGCAGCGTCTTGATCGCATTGCGCACGTAGTTCGGGATCGTCGTCGCACCCAAGAGGCCCTGACGAATCCCCAGCGCGCACAGCTCCTCGGCCGAATGCGCCTTGCCGTCCGCCAGCAACGTCCGAATCGCCGCCAGCACCGCGCCGTGCCCGGAACCGCGAATCGCGCGCTGCCCGAACAACTTCACCGATCCGCCGCCCGCACGATAATGCGCATGCCGAGAATATCGGACGCGATCACGCGAAATCCCGCAAACCGCGCTCGCGCAATCGCTCGCCGGCCGGCGACCCGCCCTACGAACTAGCCCGCGGCACCGAGATCGCGGTCGCCTAGCCGACCACGAGTACGAGGCCCAAGACGACGAGCACGCCGCCGAAGTGGCTTACTGCTTCGGCAACCGGTTCGTGATGAAGTCCGATTCCGTGCTCGCGGCGGCGGGGTCCATGTTCGCCAGCACGACGACCACGGTGTGATTACCGGGGCAGATCTCCAGATCGCCGTTCATCCCCGGCGCTCCGCCGGAGTGCCCGAAGCACCGCAGTCCGTTGATCGTCTGATCGGCGAATCCGTAGGCATAGCGTCCGCCGCCCGCATCGACTTTGCCCGTGGTGAGCAGCTCGGTGTGCTGCGCGTCGAGAAGCTTGTGCTGTTCGAGCGCGTTTGCGAAGCGCAGAAAATCCCCGACGGTGGAATATCCGCCGCCGGCCGACGTGCCGCGATACGGCAGCGTATCCGTGTTCGGCACCAGCTTGTCCGGCGGTGCGCCCTTGGTTTCGTCGTGCATGTACCCGATGCTGCGATTGGCGACCGCCTGGCTCTCGGGTTCCGACGCGGTCGAGGTCATGCCCGCCGGGGCGTACACGTGCTTGCGCACGTAGTCGTAGTAGCTCTCGCCGCTGACTTTTTCGATCACCACGCCGAGCAGGATGAACCCGAAATTGCTGTATGCGCGCTTACTGCCCGGCTCGAATTCGGGCGCGCGTTTGCCCAACAGCTTCACGTAGTCGTCGAGCGTGCGCAGCTCGAGCCGGTGCGCGTCGAACTCCGGGCCGAAGAAATCGCCCGTGCCGCCGGTGTGCGTGAGCATCTGCTCGATCGTCACCTTCGCCGCTACCTCTTTGTTCGGATAATCCGGCACGAATTTCCCAAGCGGATCGGTGAGTTTCAGTTTCCCCGCTTGTGCGAGCTGCATGATCGACACCGCCGTGAACATCTTGTTCATCGAGCCGATCCGGAAACGCGTTTGCACCGTGTTGGGGATCTTGCGCTCGCGGTCGGCGAGCCCGTAGGCTTGGGAGAACACCGGCTTCCCGTCCTTGGCGATGAGCACCGCGCCGGCAAACGAATCTGCAGCCGTGTCCTTTTGCAGTTTCTCGCGCAGGGCGGCGATGAGCTCGCCGAGGCTCAAATGCGGCAGCGCGAACTCGGGCGGTCGCGGAATCGCGCGAATCCCCAGCGTCGCGATTTGGTTGGGCTGGGCCGCGTCCATCTCCAGCGTGAGCCGGCCGAACGTGTCCGATTTTTTCTCCTGGACCAGCGCCGTCAGCTTCGTGGACGTCGACGACGCTTCGATCAGCCGCAGGTCGAAGCCGCCCGTCTGCGCGCGAAAGTCCATGAACCGATCGACGTTCTTCACACCGGCCGGCCAGTTCTTCTCCACGAAGCTCCGGAACGCCGCGGTATCGCCGCTGTTGAACGCGGCGAGCCAGCCTTGCAACGCCTTCCCGGCGGGCGTATCGGGAACGGCCGTCTGCGCGAATGCGTGCCCGAAGCTCAGCAGCAACAGCAGCATCCCCGCCGCGAGCATCGCACCCCGGCGGCCGAATCGGAATCCGTGTGTCATGACGATACCTTTCGCAAGTGTCGTATCCCGTGCCCGAAGACCGCGTACGCCGACGGAAACACATGGCGCCCGAAGGTAGTATTCCACACGTATTCCGTCGGCAACGGCGTGCAGGCACTCGCATCCAGCGGGTATCTGACTTTGCGCACAGCGGCCAGCACCGCATCGTCGAACGCGGGCTCTCCGCTGGGGCTCACGACCGTTGCGCTGGTGGCAGCACCGGCGTCGTTCACGTGAACGCGTACGGAGGCCTTGTACGTCGCCTCGATCGACATGTTCTTCTTCGACGCCGCGAAGTTCGGGAGGAACTCGGTCTTCGGGTTCGGGGGCGTGAGCGGGCCGCGATCGTGCGTCACCGTCGGCACCTTGCACGCGCCTGGGTGTTGGGCGCTCCAGCCGACCGGATACACCGGCGAGAGGACCGATCCCGTCGAGGGCGGGTACACGAAAAACGGCAAGCCCGCGCCCTTGAGCGTCGAGACGACGGGAATGCAGCCGCGGAGCTGCGGTTCGTACGTGCTCGCCATCAAGAAACGCGTCACATGCTCGGCCATGCCGGGATACGGCGGCGCAGACAAAACGGCGACCTTGCTGGGTGTTCCCGCGGCGTCCACCGTAAGGTCGAACCTCGCTACCTTCGCTGCCCCGAAACGCGCGATGAACTTGCGCGCGTCCAAATCCCATTCGAGCTTATCGGACGCCTGGGTCACCCGCGGCGTCAACCGGATACCGCGATCCGGCACCGTGCAGTTGGCGGCGATCCGCGTCGCCGCGATCGGACTTTGCGCGACGATCGCGGGCGACGGCGCGTAGGCCAGCACCGGCGAGACGGATTGCACCGTGAACGCGATGAGCGCGAGGACGATGAGTGCACCTCCGAGTGCCGGCGGCGAAAGCTGAAGACGTCGTGGAGCGGAATCGAGAAGCAGCTCGATGCGCTCGACGATCGAGTGACGGGAACCGAGCGCGCTCGGAGCGGCCAGCGGCATGCGGCCGCCCGCGCTCGTCGCAAGCGTCGCCAACGCCCGCGCGAACGCGTCGCCGGCACCGGTCCGCGCGACGACCCAGTCGTCGCACGCGATCTCGCGCTCGATCGAGAGCCGGCGCATCACGAACCACGCGACGGGATTGAGCGCGACGAGCGCTTCCGCGATGCGAGCGAACGCGTTCGTCCACACGTCGTAGCGGCGCAAGTGCGCGATCTCGTGGATGACGATCGTCTCCACGGCATCGGCGTGAAGGCGTTCGAGCAACGACGCGGGCAGGATGATGGCCGGGTGCAGAAATCCGCCCGCGAGCGGGACCCCGACGCGATCCGAGAGATACACCGGAAAGCCGTGCGCCGTCGACCAAAGCTGCGCATCGCGCCGGATCGCGGCGAGCGCGCGGACATCCAGCAAGAGCAGCACGCCTCGCGCGAGCGCCACCAGAATCCAGACGAGCGCCGCCGCAACCGCAAGACCCTGCGGCACGGAGATTCGCGCTTTGCGCGGCGTGGCCGGAGCGCTTTCACTCGGCACGACGGCCGGTTCGGATGCGACCAGCGGAATGTTCGCGCGAGGTTGCGCCTTAGGAGCATTCGGTGTGCCTCTTTGCCCGCTCGTTACGGCGACATCGAGAGCCGGCTCGGAAGCCTGTACCGAGACGCCGCCGGTAATGACCGGGATGATCACGAGCGCCGCCAGCGCGCACAGCCAAATCGCGTAGCGCGTCGCGGCGCCCAGTTTGGGCAAGCAGCGCAGGCCGAGCCACACGGCCCCGACGATCAGCGCACCTTCCCAAAGGCTGTTGAATACGGCGGCAGCGATCGCGAGCGCCGCGGGCGCAAAGGTGGTACTCACTTGCGCGCCTTCGCCTTGCGCTCGAGCAGCTCGCGAATCTGTTTGCGATCGGCCTCGCGCAGCGGAACGTCGTCGAGCAGGGTCACCGCGAGTGCGTTCGGCGAGTTCTGGAAAAAGCGCGCCAGCACGTGATTGACGGCCGACTTCGCCGCGGCGTCACGCTCGACGAGCGGACGATACGTGAACGCCCGGCCCACTTCACGATGCGCGACGTAACCCTTTTGCTCGAGCGTGCGCATCGTGGAAAGAACGGTATTGTACGCTAGGATCGGCGGCGGAAGCGCCGCGGTAACCTCGGACACGGTCGCCCGCCCTTTCGTCCAGAGCACGTCCATCAACCGAAGCTCGTGATCGGTGAGCACGAGCGCTTTTTTGCGGGGCATCCCACCTCCTAGATTCGTGAGAGCAGTCTAACCCCAAGAGAACGGCTTGTCAACTAGTATCCTAAGAGGCCTTGCCGCCGCCGGTCTCAGATGTCGCCGAGCGCGAAGAGATAGCTTTGTTCCGCTCGGCGCAGCGCGTAGATGGCGGACAACCGCTCGTTCTCGGCGAGCGTGAGGCCGGCTTGCGCGTTGAGCAAAAGGGGAAGCGTGGTGACGCCCGCGCGGTACTGCTCCTGCGTGCCCGCGAGCACGGTTTGCGCGCCGCTGAGCTCGGCCTGCGCTTCGGTCAAGGCCGTCCGGGCGCTGATCAGAGTCGCAAG
>JALZBE010000012.1:4674-14877 GCA_030947665.1 Vulcanimicrobiota bacterium
ACCGCGGCTTGTGCCGACTGCACGCGCGTGATGCCCTGGTCGAAGATCGGGATGCTGACGGTTGCGCCGATCGTCGACACGCCGTTCAGCCCGTTCCCGGCGGCGAAGCCCGACATCGCGCCCAACGCGGCGTTCCCGCTGACCTGCGGCGAGCGTCCGAGACGCGCCGCGCGCAGACCTTCGCGGGCTGCATCGATCGTGCGCTCTCCGGCGATATAGTCCGGCCGCAGCGCGAGCGCGCGTGCGATCGCCGTCGCGACGTCGAGCGTACCTGGCGGGATGAGCGAGCTTGCCGCGCCGGCAGCCGGGTCGTCGACCGGTTCAGCGCCCGCATCGGCGCGCAGACCGAGGACGTTGTCGAATGTCGCTTGCGTAGCGCTCTCCTGCCCCTGCGCGAGCGCGAGCTGCACGAGCGCCTGCGCCGTCGGCAGATGCGCCGTCGCCTGATCGAGCCGCGAGGCGGTACCCGCCTGAATCTGCGCGCGGATGAGCGCTTCTTGCGTTTGGTCCTGCTTGACGATCTGGCGCGCCAGCTGCACGGTTGCGCGCGCTTCGAGCGCACCGTAATATGCCTGCGCGACGGTGAAGGTCAGCAACTGCGCGGAGCGCCGATACGTGCCGGCGGCGGCATCCTGCGAGAAGTGCGCCGAGCGAACGCGCGCGAGCACCCGACCGCCGTCGAAAACGAGCTGCTGCAATTCGCCTCGGAGGTCGCTGGAGGACGACGTCCCGCCGAAAGCTGCTTGCGAGCGCTGGATCGTCACGACTCCCGCGACGTTGGGTGCCAGCGGCGTGCGCTCGGAGTCGACGTTCAGCTGTGCGATGCGGTAATCGTCGCGCGCGACCTGCAACACCGGCGACTGCGCCGCCGCGATCGCGACGGCTTGCGCCAGGGTGACCCGCTGGGGCTGTGCGAAGGCCGGCGAGGCAGCGCACGAACCGAGCCCGGCCGCAACAGCCACGGCTCCGAGGAATTTGCGCATCGCTTCCTTACAGCGCACTCGCGGCGGTGGGCTCGTCGACGAGTTGTCCGTCCAATAACCCGATGCTGCGCTTCGCCTGTTTGGCGAAACGATAATCGTGGGTGACCATGATGATCGTCGAGCCGGCGTCGTGCAGCTCGCTCAGCAGCTCCATCACCGCTTCACCGTTGCGCGTGTCGAGATTTCCCGTGGGCTCGTCCGCCAGCAGAATGGACGGATCGCCGGCGAGCGCGCGCGCGACCGCGACGCGTTGTTGTTCGCCGCCCGAAAGCTGCATCGGATAGTGCTTGGCCCGGTGCGGGATACGCACGCGGTCGAGCACTTCGGCGACGCGCAGCCGCCGTTCGCCGCGCGTCATCCCGCGATAGATCAGCGGCAGCTCCACGTTCTCACCGACGGACAGATCGCCGATCAAGTTGAAGTTCTGAAAGATGAACCCGATCTCGCGATTGCGGATCGTGACCCGCTCGCCCGAGTCGAGCTCCTCGACCGCGCGCCCGTTGAGGCGGTAGACGCCGGCCGTCGGCCGGTCGAGGAGTCCGAGAATCGAAAGCAAGGTGGACTTGCCGCAGCCCGACGGGCCTTCGATGGCCACGTACTCCCCGCGATCGATCTCGAGCGTGATCCCGCGCAGCGCCCGCGTCTCCACATCCTCGGTGAGATAACTCTTGCCCACGTTTTCCAATGAAACTAGCAATGGCGCGCTCCTAACGCAGTCTCAGCTCGGAACGATCGAGATAACTGGACATGTCCGAAACGATCACGACATCGCCGGGTGCGATGCCGGAAAGAACCTGCACGCGGTCGTTGGACCCTCGGCCGAGGCGTACGCGCACGCGGACCGCGCGGCGGCCGCCGTCGACGACCTTGAATACGACGAGCGTGCTGTTGTCGGACGTGCCGGCCGGGCGGGCGATCGAGACGGCGTTCGCGATCTGCGTGATCGTTATCGTGCCGTCGACGTTGGCATCGGGCCGAGCCCCCGGCGGCAGCACCGGCAAGGTCACGTCGACCGCGACCGTGCCGTTTTGCGCCGTCGGCGCGATGCGCTCCACCCGTCCCGACCGGATCCCGTTGCCGGAGTCGATGCGTGCCGCCATGCCGACGGTCACCGGGTGCACGTCGCTCTCGGCGACCTGCAGCACGACTTTGAGCGACCGGGTATCGGCGATGTGCGCGATCGGCGTGCTTTGCGCGACGCTGGCGCCTGGGTCCACTTCGACGCTCTGCACGATACCGGCGGTCGCCGCGCGTACGGTCAATTCGGCGACTTGCGCGTTGTCGGCCGCGAGCAGCGCCGCCGACTGCACGACTTGCGCCTGCGCCGCTGCCACCTTCGCCGCCCCGTCGGCCGCGCCGACCGCGAGCTGCGAGCGGCTCAGGCTCACGTCGTTGGCGCTCTTCTTCGCTTGGATCTGCGCTTGCTGATATGGAACGTCGGCAACGAGTCCCTTGTGATGCAGCGCCTGGTACGCCTTCGCTTGCAGCGCGTTGAGCTGCTGCTGCGCTTGCGCGTCGGCGATCACGGTTTGCTGGGTCAGCTGCTGCGCGTGGGCCTGCTCTCGGGCGCTCGCGAGGTTCGCCTGCGCGACGGCGAGCTGCGACTGCGCCGCCGCGACCGCGACCTGGAGCGCCGGGTTCTTCATTTGCGCGATCACGCTGCCCGGCTGCACCACGCTGCCGGGCTTGACCACGATCTGATTTACGACGCCGCCCTGCGTCGCGGCCGAAACGCGCACGAACTCCGCTTTGAACGCACCAGGCGCGCCGACCGACCGCACCAGCGTTCCACGGCGCGCCGTGTCGGTGACCACCGTTCCGCGGTCGACGGCGGGCGCCTCGGCTCGCGCCTGCGTGAGCGAGTTGAGCGCATAGGCGACCATCGCGCACAGCACGAGCACGCCGGCGACCGGCAGCACGTACTTCGGCAGACGGCGCTTGCGCTCGCGCACGACGTCCATCGTGCGCGGCCGCTCGACGCTGCGCGGGTGCATCACGTTGCGAGTGCAGGCAACAGCCGGCGCGAGCGGGCGATGCGCACGAGGTCTTCGAGCCGCCCGGCCTCCGCTTGCGCGATGCGCCGGCCCCACGGCGAAAGCTTGTAATACCGGCGCCGCATCGGATCCTCGGTATCACGCTCGGTCTCCACGATCCAGCCGTCGGTCGCCATCTGCTTGAGCAGCCGGTAGAGCGTGCCTGGGCCGAGCTTGATCGTGCCGCGGGTCGAGGCCTCGACCTCTTTCCCGATGCTGTACCCGTGGCATTCGCCGTCGGCCAGCGCCAACAAGATGTGAAAGGCACTCGCGCCGAGCGGTAAGAGCGCCGCGGGATCCCGGTGGCGGTTCACCACGATTGACAACCCTCTCCAAATTGAGTATATCCACTGAGGATACGTCTAGGAAGGATATATCGTCCCCCGAGGAGCTGTCAAGGGCGTGAAGGTCTTTCGAGCGCTGGCCCGCGGCGCGGTGCGCAGCTTACCGCGCGATTTTCGCCGGCTTTTCGGCGACGAAGTCCTTCGCGACGTCGAGGCCGAGCCCGAACGATTCGCCCCGAATCTTCTCGACATCCTGAAAGCTGGTCTCGCCTTGCACGCCGACGACTTCGCCCGCGATGTCAACTACGCGATCGCGCGGCTACGGCGCGCGCCGCTTTTCGTGGCTGCCGTGGTCGTCACGTTCGCACTCGGGATCGGCGCGAACGCCGCGGTGTTTTCGGCGGTCAACGCGATCGTACTGCGCCCGCTGCCCTTCGCGAGTCCCGACCGCCTCGTGGCGATCAGTTCGCGCAAGCCCGCCAAGTGGGATGCCGGTCCGCTCTCCCTTTCCGACATCATCGACTTGCGCGCGCAACTCCACGGCGTCACGTCCATCTCCGGCATCATCAACGATCGCGCGGAGATGAGGATCGGGGGCGGCGCTCCAAAAACGCTTCGCGGCGCGGCGGTGACCTCGACCTTCTTCACCACGCTGGGCGCCGTCCCGCAAATCGGACGACTGTTCCAACCAGCCGACGCGCACGGCCGGCACGACGCCGTCATCTCCGACCGCGTTTGGCGCGCGTACTTCGGCGCGGATCCGGCAGTGATCGGCAAACGGATCGATCTCAACGGTACGTCGTTCGCAATCGTCGGAGTGACACTCCCCGATGCGCAGGTGCCCAACCCGCATCCGATGGCGGGGGAATTAGAGCAGCCTGATTATTTTACCGCAACCGCCGATACGACGGTACCCGGCGAGCGCGGCGGAGGCGTGTACGGCGTGGTCGCATCCCTAGCACCGGGCACGACGATTTCGCAACTGAACGCCGAATTGCTCATCGCGTCTCGCCGCTTGCAGAAGCTCTATTCGCGCGAGGACGCAGGCACCGTGTTCTCCGCGCGCTCGCTGGCCGAGCGCCTCGTCAGCCCCATCGCGTCGGCGTTGTGGCTGGTGCTCCTCGCCGTCTTCGGAATTCTCCTGATCGCGTGCGCGAACGTGGCGAATTTGATCGCGACCCGCTGGTCCGCGCGCGAGCGCGAAGTCGCGATTCGCCGGGCACTCGGAGCGAGCAGCCGGCGCATCGCCGTGCAGCTGTTCATCGAAACAGGGCTTCTCGCCGTGTGCGGCGGCGTCACGGGGGTCGCTCTCGCCTACGTTTGCCTGCGCTTCATCCCGCTCACCATGCTCGAACCGCGGCCGCGCATGTACGATATCGCGATCGACGGAACGACATTGCTGTATGCGCTGCTCATGGTGTGCCTGACGACCGTTCTCGCAGGTTTGGCACCGGTTCTCTCGCTCGGCCGCGCCGAGTTGCAACTCGTGCTGAACAGCGCTGGCCGCGGTGGTGGTGCTTCCCGCGGACGCGGCCTCCGTTCGGCGCTCGTCGTCGCCGAAGTCGCGCTGGCCCTGGCCCTGGTCATTTCGTCGGGGCTGGTCGTTCGCAGTTACCTCGCGCTCGCGCACACCCCGCTGGGCATACGACCCGACGGCGTCTACGAGACCGGCCCGATTCACCTCTCCGGGATCCGATCTCCCATGCTGCGGTCGCACCTGCCGTCGCGGTCGCAGATGCAGGCACAGCTGCAATCGGAGCGGCAGGCCGAACAGCGCCTTCTCGCGCGCATCGAAACCCAGCCCGGCATCGACGCCGCGGCGCTCGCGGTTACCTACCCGCTCAGCGGCGTCGATTTGATGGTCTACGCCCAACTTGGCGCGAAGGACGGCTCGTTCCGCCCGATCCCGGACTCGAGTCTGAACAACATCACGCCAGGGTACTTCCGTGCGCTCGGCATCCCCGTACTGCGAGGGCGGGCGTTCACGAGCGGCGATTCCGCACCGGGCTCCCGCCTCGCCGTCGTCGTCAATCAGACGTTCGTCAACAAGTTTCTGCAAGGCGGCGACGGCATCGGCGAACGCGTGAAATTCTCCCGCGACCCGGAGAAGCTCTCCGTGGGTTCCATCGTCGGCGTCGTAGCAGACGAACGCGACAGCCTGTCGGAGCCGCCGTTCCCCACCATTTTTCTGCCGAGCTCGGCGGCGATGGTCTCCGGCCTTTCCCTGATCGTCCATGCGCCGCGTTTCGATCTCGCTGCCGCGAAAAAGGCGATACGCGACGCGGTCGCTTCCGAGTTTCCGCAAATCGAGCCGCCGGAGGTCTTCTCCGTATCCGACGCCGTCGCGAACGCGACGCAGACCGAACGCTCCGCCGCAACGTTGCTGGGCGCGCTGGCGCTGGTTCCGTTGCTCTTGGCGCTATCCGGAATCTTTGCCGTCATGTCGTTTTCGGTCGGACAGCGGTCGAACGAGTTCGGCGTTCGCGTCGCATTCGGAGCGCGGGCGCGCGATATCCTCGGGGACGTCGTGCGCCGTTCCTTGATCACGACGGCGATCGGAATAGCCTTCGGCATCGTGCTCGCAGCGCTCGCGGCCCGAGCGATCGCGCCGCACATCACCATCTCGCCGTTCGATCCGCTCACGTTCGGGATCGTCATCGCCCTCGTCGTTCTCTTCGCCGTCGTCGCCGCCATGGTCCCCGCGGTGCGCGCAACGCGCGTGGACCCGGTCATCGCACTGAGGTACGAGTAGCACGGCCTTGACATAATACCGGGTCGAGATCACCGCGGCTGGGGCCTCGCTTGCTTGCCCAGCGGCCGCAGGACTTTCTTAGGAATATTTTAGGAAGGTTTTTGGTACCATTCGAGAAGTACCATGACATGGCAGCAGTAGCGGCACCGTCGGCAGCGCAGCGGTTGGAGAAGATAGCCGCTCAAGAGGTCTTCGATGATCGAGGTCGAGTCATCGGTCATGCCTTAGCGCACGCACTCGACGTTTCGCTCCGGCAAATCGCGAAGACGGCCCACGTTACAGAGCGGGCTCTTCGAAGCAACCCCACATCGGAGCGTCTTCAAAAGCCTGGACGCAAGATCGCTGCGCTCATCGCGCGACTCGATCATCTCTTAGGATCTCGGCGCTCGACGCTGATTTGGTTGAAGAGCCCGCGACCGCAATTGGCCGATACCGCTCCGCTGGACGTATTGATCGACGGCGACTTCCGGTCGGTCGAAACGCTCGTTTACGCGCTCGAGACAGGCCAGCCGATCTGACCAACGTTCGCGGTTTTCGGACAAGGCTCGCCGGCGTTCCCCGTATCGCCCTATCGGGTACGTTTTACCGATCGATCGACCTTTCGTACGCGGGCTCACCGCTTTCCGGTTTCGGTTCGAGTCAACGCGGTGGACGCTACAACCGCAAGCACACGTTTGAAGCCTACTACCTCGCAGCGAGGCGAAGAACAGCCTTGCTCGAAGTTGGTGCGATCGCAAGCGCATCGGGTGGCGTACGTGCCGTCGCCGGCCGTGCGCTCCTTCGCGTTGACGTCGATGTGACGCGGGTACTCGACCTGCGAAGAGCGAGCGTTCAGCGCGCACTCGGCGTCTCGCTTGCCGACCTTCGTGCGCCGTGGCTGGTCGAGCAGAGCAAAAGACGATTTCCGCTTACTCAACGCATCGGCGAGGCCGCGCGCGACGAACGCTTCGAGGCCATAGCAACGCCTTCAGACGCCGATCCGCCGGATGGCTGGAACCTAGTGATCATCCCCGAGACGATGCTGAAGACGAGCTTCGTGACGTCGGTCGCCATGACACCGCGGTCGATACCGTTCGGTGCGGAGACGCTCCGCGGAAGAATGGCACCTTAACACGCCTGGGGCAACGGCCTCTCGCAAACGTTGCTCGGCGCGCTGGCCTCGTCGTTCTCTTCGCCGTCGTCGCCGCCATGGTCCCCGCGGTGCGCGCAACGCGCGTGGACCCGGTCATCGCACTGAGGTACGAGTAGCCGGCTACTGGCCGTTGCGCGTGTCGCGGTCGCCGGCTGAGCCCTGTCTGGCCGCGCCCGCGCCTCTGAGTCAGGGCGCGAGCGTTACGAACACGTCCGCGCCGATCGCCAGGAACGTCTTTCGGACATGCTCGTTCGCGCCGGTCACCTCGATGCGGCTGTCCGGCAGGCGCCACCGCAAGTGGACGAGCGCGCTGAAGAACGTCGAGGACACGATGCGCACGTTTCGCACGTCGATCACGACGTCCGGGCCCGAAAGCGACTCGAAGGCGCGCTCCAGATCGGCCGACGCGTAGATATCGATCTCGCCGGACAGCATCACGCGGCCCACCGCCCGGCTCGGATCGCGCACGATGTCGAACGTTGGTGAATTGTTTGTGATTCCCATGCCGTGACCGTCCACCACCGTCCTTGAAGCAGCTTGGGGCGGATCTGGGATGCGTCGGCGATGCATCAGCGAAGTGCGCGCAGCCCGTCGCGCGAGCCGATTGCATCGACCAGCTCGCCGATCGCATGGGCCAGTATCTGCAGTCGCAGCTCGCCGGCCTCCGACTGCTCGATTTGGTTCACGGCGACGCGAACCTGATGGCGAACGACCGCGAGCGTCGCCAGCGTCACGAGGAATTGGGCGATCGTCATGATCGTGCTCATGATCCGCGCCTGGTCGCCCGGTGGCTGCGTACCGGCAACGGTCACGGCCCGGACGATGAGCACGATTACGATTCCGACGATAAGCGCGATGGAGTACGTTGCGATCTTCTCCTGCGTCCTCGCACATTCGAGCGGCGATCGCGGGCCGTGGTTGGTCGGGTGCAGCTGTTCCATGCGTTCAAACTACCGCGCAATGTTTGGATCGCATCGCGCGGCGGCTGCGAAAGCGCCCGGAAACGGTACGCATCGAATGCCCGGGCTCCAGGAAGCGCTCCGCCCGAGCTTCCTGGGAAAACCTCGGAGATAGGTCCCAGCATTCCCGTGGAAGATCGAGGCATGGCAACCCAGGTATCGCACCGCGTCGCGGTCATCGACGACGAGAAGAGCATCCGCGAGATGCTGCAGATCGGCTTGTCCCAAGAAGGCTTCGACGTGCGCACCGCGGTCGACGGCCCCGACGGCCTTACCGTCGTGCGCGACTGGAAGCCGGATTGCATCGTGCTCGACATCATGATGCCCAAAATCGACGGCCTCTCGCTCATCCCGCTGCTGCGCCGCCTCACGGAGGTGCCCATCATCATGCTCACCGCGCGCGGCGACGTGCGTGACCGCATCGACGGGCTCAAAGCCGGCGCCGACGACTATCTCCCCAAGCCGTTCGATCTCGACGAGCTCGGCGCGCGCATCCACACCGCGCTGCGCCGGCCGATGCTCAAGCGCGTCTACCACATCCGCGTCGCCGACCTCGAGATCGATCTCGAAGCGCGGACCGCGCGGCGCGGCGACCGCTGGATCGATTTCTCCACGCGCGAGTTCGATCTGCTCGCGACGCTCGCGCGGCGCCCGAACCGCGTGTTCACGCGCGAAGAGCTCCTCGATCTGGTGTGGGGATCGGACAGCGAAGTAGCGATGGCGACGGTCGAAACCTACATCTCGTACTTGCGCGCGAAGGTCGACACGCCCGCGGCACCGCGCCTCATCCACACCGTGCGGGGCGTCGGCTACACGCTGCGCGACACGCGTTGATGTCGCTGCGGAGCCGCCTGACGCTGTCCTACGCGTCGGTGTTGGCTGCGGTGCTGATCGTCCTTGCAATCGTGCTGACGCGCTTCGCGTTCACGTTTCTGACGCAATCGACGTTCGCCGCCGTCGCCGACAGCGTCGCGGCGGCGCAGGCCATCGTCGCCGCGCACCCCAACGAAGACACCGCGGCGCTGCGCCAGCTGATCGTCAGCTCGGCGACGCGGCCCGGCGTGATCGTGCATTACTTGCCGCCGCCGCGTACGCCGCGCGGCGGCCGGCTGGAGCACGGCGATCCGGCTCGCAACGCGGCCGAGCAGGTATCGCTGACGTCGCTGCTCGGGCTGCGGCCGCGCTTCGTGCGCATGGACGACGGCAACGAGATCTTCATCGCGCCGGATCTGCGCGTGATCGAGCCGGCCGTCAAAGGGTACCTCGAGTCGCTCGCGATCTCGGTCGTGCTCGCGCTCGTGCTCGCCTGGCTGTTCGCGCGCTGGATCACCGCGCAGGCGATCGCACCGCTGATCACCGTCACCGCCGAGCTGCGCCGTTTCGCCTGCGGAGACTTCACGCAGCGCCCGGTGACGACCAGCGACCGCAGCGAGCTGGGCGAGCTGATCGAAGCGTACAACGGCGCCACGGCGCAGGTGGCGTCGGCGTTCGCCGAACGCGTGCGCCTCGAAGAGCAGATGCGGCGCTTCGTCGCGGACGCCGGTCACGAGCTGCGCACGCCGCTCACCGTGATCAGCGGCTTCATCGACGTGCTGGCGCGCGGCGGCCACGATGATCCGGAGATCAGCGAGCGCGCGCTGGTCACGCTGCGCACCGAGACGCGCCGCATGCGCCGGCTGGTGGAGCGCCTGATGGCGCTCGCGCGCTTAGAACGCCCGGAGCGCACGAGCGCGGAGACGGTGGACGTCGCGGAGATCGCGCGCGACGCCGCCGCGCAGGTCGGCGCCGCGCGGCACCGCGACGTCGAGGTGCGCGTCGAAACGGGGAGCGCGCTCGTCCTGGGCGATCCCGGCGAGCTGCACGAAGCGATCGGCAACCTCGTAGACAACGCGCTCAAATACGGCGCCGACAGCCCCGTGACCGTCGAGGTCAGCGCCGGCGGCGGCGAGATTCTCGTCGCGGTGCGCGACGAGGGGCCGGGCATCCCCGAGCGCGAGCAGCCGCACGTCTTCGAGCGTTTCTTTCGCGGTCAGGATGCGTCGGTCGTCGAGGGCACCGGC
>JALZBE010000608.1 GCA_030947665.1 Vulcanimicrobiota bacterium
GCCAAATGCTGCCCGTTCGGCGCGCGCTGCGTCAGGAGAAACGGCAGCGTCGGCCCGAGCCAGAGCCCGATCACGGCGTTGACACAGAGCCACACCGGGGCGAGCCTCGCAATCGAGGGAAGCCGCAGGACGTTCTTGAGGTCGGCGATCGGATGCGTGATGCTGCGGCCGCTCGTGCCGCCGACGCTCAGGAATAGAATTGCAGCGCAGGTGAGGTAGACGACCGCGACGACGAGAAACGCGCCGGCCTGCATCGTCCCAAAGAGCTGCGCCGCGATGATGCCTCCGAGCGCGAGCCCGGTCAAGAGCGTGAGCTCGAAGTAGCTCATGGCTCGAGCGCGCAGAGCCCGGCGGCCTTCCGTCGCGTCCGCCAGATAGGCCAGCAGCGCCGGAACGATCGCTGCGGCGCCGATGCCTTCCAGCGCTCTGCTCACGAAAAAGATCGACGGCGTACCCGCGATGGCGAACAGCGCGACAGCGAACGCTCCTACAACGGCGCCACCCGTCATCAGCCAGCGCCGGCCCGCTCGATCCGAAGCTATCCCCATCGGAAGCGACGCGAACAACTCCGCGGCAAATGAGACCGCACTGAGCGTCCCGACCAAACCGGCGCTCATGTGCACGCCGCGATTGCTCAGGCTCGCGAGATAGAGTCCGATGAGAATGCCGCTCGTCCCGCTCGCAATTCGCAGCAACGCGTGAGCCGATATCACCCACGCCAGATGTCTCAGGACCGCTGCCGCTCCCCGACGAGCAGGGCGTATCCCAAGGTTCCGTTTTTTACCGCCTGGGCCGCGGCGTTCGCAAAACCCCTTGCCTGCTGCAGATCGAGACCGGGCAGTTCGAGCTTCTTGAGGCCGATCATGATGTCGGCCAGCATGAGCCTGCCGCGCACCTGCTCGACCATGCTCGCGAGAACACCGTCTTTCGCGGCGTTCACCGCGATCGTGAAGCCCGCATCCTCGAGCCACTCGGCATACGCATCGACCGGCCGGGCATCGCCGATGCATGCGATCCACGCGAGGAGCCCGTCGAGTTCCGGAAGCGAACCGTCGGCGCGCGTGAGATCGCTCAACCCGACCATGCCGCCGGGCCGCACGACGCGCGCAAATTCCGACGCTCCCTTCGCTTTGTCGGGGAACGTGCAAAACGCGCACTCGCACAGCAGCGCGTCGAAGGTCGCGGATCCGAAGGGCAAATTCTCCGCGTCGGCGACCCGGAACTCGACGCGCTCGGCAAGGCCGCGTTGCGCCGATTGCGCGTTGGCCTCGGCGACGTTCGCTTCGCTCAGGTCGATGCCGACGACGCGGCAGCCGAAGCGCTCTGCGACGGTGAACGCGCTCGATCCCGTGCCCGAGGCGACGTCGAGAACAGTCGACCCGGCGTGCAGCCGCAACATACCCGTGAGCTCGATCGTGAGTTCGATGCCCCCGGGATGAAAGCTATCGCCCAAGAGGAACCGTGCCGCGTCGCTTCCATAGACCCGCGCGCAGCATGCTTTGACGTCTGGCGTACCCGGCTCTGACTCGATCACGTGCGTCTCATGTCGAACGTGACGGGCTGCGGCGCGTAGGGCGTGCCTGCGCGCTTTGCGCGGCGGCGCTCCGGCTCCATCGCTTCGAGCTGTTCGCGCGCTTGCTCTCGGTACCCGATCGTGTTGTACGAACAGAACGGAACCTGCTTGCCGCCCGGCAACAAAAACTCTTTGCAGCACTTCATGAGATTCTTCTGGTTGAAGGTCCACGGGTCCATGAAGTCCTGGAGCATGATCATCAGCATGTTGTCGGCGATGTCGCCGATGGTGAGGCTCTCGGGCAATCCGCACGCCGCGCATGAGAGTGCGAATTGCTCGGCCGACTTCTGCGAACCCGCCACCGACGACGAGGACCAGAGCCCTTCGAGGGCGCGTTTGATCTCGAGGCTGAAATCGGGCATGACGCGGTTCGTAATGTAATCGAGGTACTCGTAGACGTTCACGACCCGGGCCAGCGGCGTGACCTGCTCGCCGTCGATGAAGGCGTACGCCACAGAATTGCACGTCGGAAAACAACACGGGACCGGTACGAAATCGCTGGTCACGAACTGTTTGTGCGTCTGCTCCTCGATGAGCTTGAGCACGTCGGGAATGGTGATGCGCTGCATCGGGTCGTGCTGCATGTAACGACCGGCGTGAAAGGCGGGCTGGAAGTTGATCCCGCGCACGGCGGGGTGTCCGATCGCAAACTCGATGATCTTCCCGATCTCGTGTTCGTTGACGCCCCGCTCGATCGCCGGAACGAGCGTGACGCCCAAGCCGATCGAGGCGAGCCGATCGAGTGCGAGCAGTTTCTCGGCGAGGATGTCGGGTTCGCCGCGAATA
>JALZBE010000609.1 GCA_030947665.1 Vulcanimicrobiota bacterium
GTCGCCCGGCAGGCCCTGCATGCTGTCGCCCGGCATCCCGGTGGCCGTGTCGCCCGGAAGACCCTGCATCGAGTCGCCGGGCAGGCCTTGCATGGAGTCGCCGGGCTGGGCCACGGCGACGTCGGATGCCCGATGCGCTTGCGCCGCGCCGGTCGAGTGCGCGCGCGGCAGCAGCGTCCCGGCGCCCGAACACGCAGAAAGGGCTGCGATCGCGATGATCATCAGCCCACGAGTGACGAGGTTGTTCAAGCGGTGGTCGGGCATCGTCGGCAGGAAGCTCCTTCAGGGGCACGTCTGCTTCGGCGCATCTATACCCACGTTTAGGGGATGGATGGCGATCATCCGCCGAACCTGGATCACATCTTCGCGACGCGTTTGTTGCGGGCGCGGGTCAACGACCGGTTGGTCCGGGCCGCCCGCTTCCCGGTCATGCTCATCGTCGCGCCGGCCGGCTTCGGTAAGAGCGTCGCGCTGCGCGATTTCATTCAGACTGCGCGAATCGACGCGGTGCGCTACGACGTCGCCCGCGACGACCGCACGCTCATGGCGTTCGCGCACGGGCTCAGCGTGGCGCTCAGGCCCGTCGCGGAGACTGCGGCCGCCGCGTTCCCAACCATGCAGCAGCGGCTAATGGGCGTCGTGGACCCGGTCCCCGAGCTGAGCGATTGGTTCAGCGAACACCTCAAGCGCACGGTCTGCACGATCGTCGTGGACGATTACCACTATGCGGCCGTCGATCCCGATACCGTGCGCGTGCTGGTCAACCTGATCGAAAGCACCGGCGACCGCATTCGTTGGATCATCGCGACGCGGTCCGACGCCGGACTCCCGATCGCATCGTGGATCGGCTACGGCCGCATGGATTTACCGGTCGGCGAGGACGACTTGCGCTTCACCGCCGACGAGGCGCTTGCGACAGCCGACGACGCCGGCGCGAGCGCGGATCCGGCCGAAGTCGAAGCGCTGCGCGAGCTGACCGCGGGCTGGCCGGTGGCGCTCTCGATCGCGCTGCGGACGCGCACGCACGCGGCGGATCTGCGCGCGGCCGCGAGCGGCACGCGAGAGATGGTGTACCGTTATCTCGCGGAGCAGGTGTTTGCGGGGCTCGACCGCACGCAGCAGCGCTTCTTGATGCGCACCAGCGTGTTCGCGACCTTCGACGCCGCGATCGCCGAGGCGTTTGGTGCGACGCCGGAGTTTCTCGAAGAACTGCGGCGCAGCGTCGCGTTTCTCAGCACGACGACCTCGACCGAGTACCGCTATCACGACCTGTTCCGCGAGTTCTTGGAACGCGAGCTGCGCCGGACCGGCGCGACGGAGTGGTTCGACGCGCACGTCGCCGCCGGTGACGTGCTCCAACGGCGGCGCGGCGGCGACGCGAGCGCGTTGGCGCTGTACACGAAGGTGGGTGCGATCGAGCCGATCGTGCATACGATCGAGCGCAACGGCATCGCGCTGCTGGAGCGGGGTGAAGGCGAGACGGTCGCCGCAGCGCTCGAAGTCATCCCGGCCGACCGCGCCGCAGCCGCGGCGGTGATCGGCGTGCGCGCGATGCTCGACGCGAACCGCGGGCGATTCGACGTCGCTGAAAGCGGTTTCGTCGCGGCGATCGAACGCGCGAGCGAGCTCGACTTGCGCATTGCGCTCGTTCATCGCTACGCGATCGAGCTCGTGCGGCAAGACCGGCCGTGCGTCGACCTGCTCGAACCGTACGCGCGCGACGAGACCCTGCCGCTCGCGTTGCGCGTGCCGATCTTGGGCACGCTCGCGACCGCGTACGTGCGCGCCGCGCGCGTCGACGATGCGTTCACGACGATACGCCGCGCGCTCGACCTCCTCGAGCCGCTCGGCGACGAGGTGCGCGCACGCCTCTATCAGCAGGCTGCGTTTGTCTATCAGTTCGCGCCGACGCACGAGCGCGTGCAGACCTACGCGTCGCTCGCCGTCGAGCTCGCGACCGCGCAAGGTCTCTACGAGGTCGCCGCGCGCGCGTACAGCGTCCTCTACACGATCATTCACGACGAAGACGACGATCCGATCGCGACGCTCGCGATCTTGGACAAGCTCGAAGAGTCCGCACGCAAGGGCGCGAGCCGGCAGGCGCGCGTGTTCGGCCTCATCGCTTCTTATGCGGTCGAGGTCGAGCGCGGCGACGCCGATGCGATGGACCGCATCGAGCGCGAGCTCGACGACCGCGCCGTCCCCGCGAGCGCGCGAGCGCAAGGGCTGCTGCCCGCGCGCGCGATGCGCTACGCGTGCGAAGGCGATTTCCGCCGCGCCTTCGACCAGATGGCCGGCACCGCGCAAACCCAAACCAGCGACGAGCGGCGTGCGTTCCGCGGCGCGGAGATCGCACTC
>JALZBE010000156.1 GCA_030947665.1 Vulcanimicrobiota bacterium
AGAGGAGCCTGCTCGGCGGCGCGGCGCCGAACTATCGCTGTTACGAATGCGCGGACGGCCGCTATGTCGCGGTGGCGGCGCTCGAGCCGAAGTTCTTCGCGATCTTGCGCGAGCGGCTCGGTCTGGATGCGCAACCCGATGCGGATTGGGGCAGGGACTCGCGCGCGCTCGCGGCGATCTTCGCGCAGAAGACGCGCGACGAATGGACCGCGCTTTTGGAAGGCACCGACGCGTGCGTCGCACCGGTGCTGACGCTCGGCGAGGCGCCGGCGCATCCGCACATGCGCGCGCGCAACGTCTATTGCGAAACCGGCGGCGTGGTACAGCCCGCACCTGCGCCGCGCTTCTCGCGCACGCCCGGCGCGGTGCGGCATCCGGTGCGGGGCGGCGGCGGGCGGGCAGCGCTCGGACAATGGGGAGTGGAGCTATGCGAGGATCGAGCGTGACGGCACCGTCGCTGCCCGGGCTGATGATCGACGGTGGCTGCAGATCTCGCGGCTGATCGATCACGGGAGCTGCCGCACACGGCGACGGGCAAGGTCTCGAAAAGGACGCTCCGTGAGCGCTACGGTGAGGGCCGCCGACGGCGCTCGCCTTCTCCTATAGAGGAACTGCAAGCTTCGTTGGTCGAGAATGCCCGTCCCGCTCGTGTGGAGCGGGACGACATCAGGAGGCCGACATGGCAGTACCACCACCAGTCAGACGCCCTCACGGAGGGGTGCGCGGCTCGACGCTCGCGCGCGGCTCACAGCTGTTCGGCGGACCCTTCGGAAGAATCTTTCGTGCGCTGCCGCCGGCTGATTTCGGACCGGACGACGACGCATCGGTAACGGCGCTGGGTAAGCTCGCGCAGAAAATGGTTACGCCCAAGGACCCCGCCGATCCGAAGGACGGCGAGGACGGCGAGGAGAGCGGGATCCCGGCTCTCTACACGTACTTCGGCCAATTCATCGATCACGATCTCACGTTCGATCCGGCGAGCAGCTTGCAGCGCCAGAACGACCCCGACGCGCTCGTCGACTATCGCACGCCGCGTTTCGACCTCGACAACATCTACGGCCGCGGACCGGACGACCAGCCGTACATGTACGCGGACGGCCGTTCGTTCAACCTCGGCTTGCCGCTCAGCGGCGCCGTCGCGAACCCGCGCGCCAGAGACCTGCCGCGCAGCAATTCGACGCCGCCGGTCAGCGGTGCGCCGCAGCGCGCGATCATCGGCGACCCGCGCAACGACGAGAACGTCATCGTGTCGCAGCTGCAAGGGCTGCTGCACCGTTTCCACAACAAAATCGCACGGGACCACGACGGCACGGGCACGCTGCCGCGCTGGGACTTCGACCGCATCCAGCGCGAAGTGCGCTTCCACTATCAGTGGGTCGTGCTGAACGATTTCTTGCCGACCATCGTCGACGCCGACGTGTTGAAGGTCGTGGCACCGCATCACGCCCACGACCAACCTCTCAAGCCGAACCTGGAGTTCTACAAGCCCAAGAACGAGACGTTCATGCCGCTCGAGTTCTCGGCGGCGGCATACCGCTTCGGGCATTCGATGGTGCGACCCGGGTATCGTCTCAGCGAGACCATCCCGCCGTTGTCGATCTTCCGCAAGGACGCGGGCCCGGCGCTGACCGGCTTCGGGCTGTTTCCGAACACGTGGGCGATCGATTGGAATCTGTTCATCGATCTGGAGCCGCGCGATCCGGCCAACATCACCCGTATGCAGCTGGCGTACAAGATCGATACGGCGCTCGTCGATCCGCTCGGGCACTTGCCCGATCCGATCACCAAAGATCCGCCGCCGCTGGATTCGCTGGCGTTTCGCAATCTCAAGCGCGGTTGGCGGATGCGTCTGCCGAACGGTCAGAACATCGCGCGCGCGATGGGGCTCGTGCCGCTCGCGGACGCGGACATCAAGATCGGCAAGTTCACCGGCGACCCCGCGGACATCGCCGCACAAATCAAGATCGTCGACATCGACCCGGTGTTCGCGGACAACTGCCCGCTGTGGACGTACGTCCTCGCCGAGACGGTCGAGAGCAACGTCGCGGTCGACACGAAAGCGCCCCACCGCAAGGTGAAGACGCGCAAGCTCGGGCCGGTCGGCGGGCGCATCGTCGCGGAGACGTTCGTCGGACTGCTCTGCTTCGATAGCCAGTCGTTCCTCTCGCAAGACCCGCTGTGGCGGCCCCCCAGCGTCGTGGCCGGCGGTAAGTTCGGCTTGCGCGAGCTGGTCGAGACGGCACTCGCCTTCTGACGGCGTCGAGCGCCGCCGTGGCCGGGTCACGGCGGCGCGCGCGGGGAATGAACACCCAGCGCATGACGCCCGAGAGCCCCCAAGACTTCCGCCGCTTAGCCGACGAGGTGCCGCTGTTCGTCTGGACGCAGGCGCCTGACGGCACGATCGACTGGGCGAACCGGACCTGGTACGACTACGTCCGGTTGCCGCGCGAGATCGCGACGACGCCCGAAGGCTGGGCGCGCGTCGTGCATCCGGACGACATCGAGGGCGTGATCGCGGCGTTCGAGCGCGCGGTAGGCACGCGGACGACCTACGAGATCGAACACCGGATCAAGCCGTCCGATGGCGACGTCTCGTCGTACCGCTGGTTTCTCGCGCGCTCCGTGCCGCGCTTGGACGCCTCGGGTGACATCGTCAGCTGGGTCGGGACCGGCGTCGACATCCACGACAGTAAGATGCTGGCCGCCAAGGACACCGCGTCGTTCCGCGTGATCGCCGACGCCGTGCCGCAGATGATGTGGTCGGCGCTGCCCGACGGCTGGATCGATTGGTACAACGCGCGCTGGTACGAGTACACGGGCCAGACGCGCAACGAGGCGGCCGGCTGGGGCTGGCAGTCCGTGCACCATCCGGAAGACCTCCCCGGCGTGATGGACGCCTGGCCGGGATCGATCGCGAGCGGCGAGCCGTTCGAGATGGAGTTCCGGCTGTGCCGCGCGGACGGTGTGTTTCGCTGGTTCCTGACGCGCGCGATCCCGGTGCGCGATGCGAACGGCACGATCGTTCGCTGGTACGGCTCGAACACGGACATCGACGCCGAGCACGGTGCGCGCGTGCGCGAACGGTTTTTCTCGCGGCTCGGCGCCGAGCTGTCCGGCGCGCTGTCGCTGGAACAGACACTGCGCGTCGTCACGCGCAGCGTCGTCCCCGAGTTCGCGGACTGGGCGCTCGTGAACCTGATCGACGACCGCGGGGACATTCGGTTGGCGGCTGCGTTTCACCGCGATCCTGAGAAACACGAGATGCTCGAAGCAGTGCGTGGAGAGTCCTACGCAAACCCGTCGGCCGGCACCGGCGTCGCGCAGGTCGTTCGTACGGGAACGCCCGTCGTGTACGAAGTGTATTCAGACGTGGTGCTGCGTGAGGCGGTCGACGCATCGTACCATTCGCGACTCGATCGCATCGGCATCGACTCAGCGCTGATCGTACCGCTCTTCTCCGCTGGAAAGGTCGTCGGCACGCTCAATGCCGTGCTGCACGGCTGCGGGCGGGCGTATTCCGCGTCGGACGTGCCTTTCTTCGAGGAGCTCGGCCGCCGCATCGCACCGGCCATCGGCAACGCGACGGCGTACGAGCGCGAGCGGCGCGTCGCCACGACGTTCCAAGAAGCGGCGCTCGTGCCGTCGCTGCCGGAGATCCCTGGGCTGACGTTCGACGCAATGTACCAGGCGGCGATGCTCGAAGCGACGGTCGGCGGCGACTGGTACGACGTGTTCCGGCTGCCGGACGGGCGCGTCGTCTTCTCGATCGGAGACGTCGCCGGCAAAGGGCTGCAAGCGGCGGTCGCGATGGCGAGCGTCCGGCAGAGCATCCGCACCGCGGCGCTGATCAACCCGGAGCCCGTGGCCGTGCTCAACGCCGTCGACCGCATCGTGCGCGCGATCGGACAGGCGCCGTTCGTGACCGCGTTCGTCGGCGTGCTCGACCCGGTCTCGTTCGAATTCACGTTCGCGTCGGCGGGACACCCGCCCGCGCTGCTGCGCCACGCGGACGGCACGATAACGTCGCTGGCGGAGGGCGACCTGCCGCTCGGCCTGCGCGAGCGCAATGACGACGGTGCCCGCACGATCGAGATCACGCCGGGCTCGGTGCTGCTTTGCTATACCGACGGCTTGACGGAGTTCGATCGCGATCCCGTCGCCGGCGAACGCACCGTGCGCGATGCGTTCGCGCGCGCGAACGGCGATGTCGCGCGCGCGATCTATGCCGAGATCTCGCAAGGCCGGCCCGCGCACGACGACGTTGCGATTCTGGCCGTCGCGTTCCACGAGCCGCTCTTGACCCTCGACGACCCACGGCGCGCATCCGTGTGGAACTTCGACGCCACCGACGCGCAAGAGGCGGGCCGCGCGCGCCGCGAGTACATCGACCGCCTCCGCGCGGTGGGGCTGAGCGACGACGAGCTTTCCAGCGCGGAGCTCGTCTTCGGCGAGCTGGTCGGCAACGTCGTGCGCTATGCGCCCGGCTCGATCACGGCAATGCTCGACGTGTCGTGCCAGGCGCCGGTCCTTCATATCCTCGACGACGGGCGCGGCTTCGAGTTCCGGCCGCGTCTGCCGGTCGATCTCCTCTCCGAGCGAGGGCGCGGCTTGTTCCTCGTTACGGCCTTCGCTGAAGAGCTGTCCGTCGAGCGCCGCCGCGGCGGCGGCAGCCACGCCCGGGCGGTGCTCGCGGGCCGAACTCGTCACGGGACCGCCGCGAGTTTGAGCCGGGACGTCGTCCTCTGAGCTTCGTACCGGACGGCTGAGCGTTGCGTGCGTCGTGGCCACGATCGTGGTACAATGCGTCCCGCGTGGCTACGACCGGCTCCCCTGCCCCGGATCGCCTCCTGGGCGATCCACACGCGGGACACCTCGTTCAACTGTACGGCAAAGACCTGACGCCCCTAGTGCGCAGCGTCGGCCGGTATCTGGCCGACGGGCTATCGGCCGGCGAAGGCGCCGTTGTCATCGCGACCCAGAGCCATCGGGACGCGTTCGTCGCCGAGCTCGGTGCGATCGGCGCGGATTCCGCGGCGGCGTTGCGTCAGGGCCGGCTGGTCGTGCTCGACACGCACGAGACGATGGCGCGCTTCATCGTCGACGGGCAACCGGACCGCGAGCTGTTCGAGGCGACCGCCCGCCCCGTGCTGAGCGCGCTGCGGGCGCGCTGCCCAGCGGGCGTGCGCGCATACGGCGAGATGGTCGGCGTGCTGTGGGAAGAGGGGCGGTTCGCGGCCGCCATCCGGCTCGAAGAGTTCTGGAACGCGCTGCTGTGCGACGGCGGTTTCCGCCTGTTCTGCGCGTATCCGATCGACGTGTGCGGCGACGGGTTCACGCCGGCCGACGTCGACGCGGTCATGTCTACGCACACACATGTCGTCCCGACGGGTACGGAGCTCGAGCTCGCGCTCGAACGCGCGCTCGAAGATGTGCTCGGCACCTCGGCTTCGGCGCTGCGCCGGCTGATGGACGCGAACTTCCGCCCGTCGTGGGCCGCGCTGCCGCGCGCCGAAGCGACGATCCTGTGGCTGCGCGACAACGTGCCGGCCCTGACCGGCGCGATCCTCACGCGCACCCGCGAGTACGCGCACCTCGCCTAGCGATTCGCGCGTCGCGATCGTCGCCGGCGCGTCGGGCGGGATCGGGGCTGCGACGGTGCGGTCGTTTCTCGGCGCGGGCTTCGCGGTCGTGCTCGCCGCGCCGCAGGATGCGCTACTCGGAATCGTTGCGCGCGAATTCCGCCCGCTCGCGGAGCGCACGCTGATCGTGCCGACGGACATCACCGTGCGCGCCGATGTCGATGCGCTCGTCGCGCGCGCTCTGGTGGCGTTCGGGCGGATCGACGTGCTCGCCAACGTCGCGGGGATCGGGTCGAGCCCGTCGCTGTGCGACTGCACGGACGACGAGCTCGAACGCGTGCTCGCCGTGAACCTGCTCGGCGCGGCGCGGCTGATGCACGCGGTGCTGCCGGTGCTGAAGGCGCAGCGGCGCGGTGCTATCGTGAACGTCGGCTCGGTCGCCGGAGAGGCAGGCGTGATGGGGATCTACTCGGCGTCGAAGTTCGGGCTGCGCGGTTTGAGCGATTCGGTGCGCCGCGAGGTGCGCAGCTTCAACATCGGCGTGACGCTCGTCGAGCCCGGCTTCGTGCGCACGCCGATGAACCCGTCGATGCGCGATCTGCCCGGCCCGGAGATCGTGGCGGACGCAATCCTCGCGGCGGCATCGCGACCACGACGCGTGCACGTCGTCCCCGCGCACTACCGCGTGCCGGTGTTCTTGATGAAGACGTTTCCGGCGCTCGCCGACATGGTGTTCGGCAGCGCGCGCATCCAGCAGCGGCTCAACCGCGACGCGCGTGCCGAGCGCGCCGCCCGACCGGCGGCCGGCTCGTGAGCGGCGCGCGGCGTGAAGCCGTCGTCGTCACCGG
>JALZBE010000157.1 GCA_030947665.1 Vulcanimicrobiota bacterium
ATTGAGGCGCGGAGCGCGGCGCAGCTCGATCTCCGTGTCGCCGTCGCGGACGCGCAGGCGGGCGAAGCCGGCCTCGGTCAGCGCGCCGGCGAGCGCGCGGGCTCGCATGGCGATCACGTCTTCGGTCATCGGGCGTGCGGTTCGACGCTTGGCGGCGCCACCCCCGGGCGCGGTGCGGGCAGGGCATAGGTCCTGCCGATATATGGTACGATGGACCCAGGAGGTGCGCGTTTTACGACCGGCACCATTGCCGTGGAATCGGCGTTCGTCCTCGTCTGCCCGCACGGCCTCGACCTCGGCCGCGCGGCATGCGACGCGTTGGACCGCGCAGGCATCGTGCATTATCGCGCCCGCTTCCCCTACTCGGGCGACGATCCGGGCGCGCCGGTCGTCTACGTGATCGACGAAGCCCGGCTGCTCTCGCTAGGGCCCCGCACGACGGTCGAGCACGCCCTGGAGCTGATCGGTCGCGCGCAAACCGCCACGACCGTCGTCCTGGCCGACCGCGGCTCGGACGCGACCTGGCTGGCCGCGAACCCGTACGTCGGCGGCTGGGTGGTCGCCCCGCCCGACCCGACCGCGCTCGTAGCAACGATCCGCACCGCAGCCGCCACCTTGACGGCCCGCGACGAGGTCCGGACCGCCCAGGGCGAGAGCGAACGTCTCCTCCAGATCGGCCTCGCGCTCTCGGCCGAACGCGACGTGACGAAGCTCCAGCAGACGATCGTCCGCAACGCACGCGAGCTCACCCGAGCCGACTCGGGCTCCCTGTACTTACTGGAAGAGGGCGAGAACGGCGAACGCGTCCTACGCTTCGCGGTCGCGCAAACGGGCCCCAACGACTACGGCGCCTACCTCGGCGCCGTGCTGCCTCTCTCGCGCACGTCGATCTCCGGCTACGTCGCGCTCAGCGGCGAAACGGTCCGCATCGACGACGCCTACGCACTCTCGGTGAACGCCGAATACCGCGTGAACCGCAGCTTCGACAAAGCAAACGGCTATCGCACGATGTCGGTGCTCGCCGAACCGATGCGCGATCACGAAGACGCGATCGTCGGCGTGATCATGCTGATCAACCGCAAACCGGATTTCAACCTGATCCTCACCTCGCCGGCCCACACCGAAGAGGTCGTCCAGCCGTTCAGCTCACGCGACGAGCACGTGCTCCGCTCCCTCGCATCACAAGCCGGCGTAGCGCTGGAAAACAAAGCGCTCCTGGACTCGATCCAAGATCTCTTCGAACAGTTCGTGCGCGCATCGGTCAAAGCAATCGAAGTACGCGACAAATCGACCCAAGGCCACTCATCCCGCGTAGCGGAGCTCACCTGCCTGCAAGCCGAAGCGGTGAATGCGGTCCAAACCGGCATCTTCGCCGACCTGAACTTCAACCCGGACCAGGTCCGCGAGATGCGCTACGCCTCGCTGCTCCACGACTTCGGCAAGGTCGCGGTCCCGGAATACATCTTCGGCAAAGCAAAAAAACTTCCGGACGGCCGCATCGACGCAATTCGCCTGCGCTTCCTGCTAGCAATCGAACAAACCGCCGACGACCGCCAACGAGACGAGCTCCGCGCCCTCCTCTCCCACGTAGAAAACGCCAACGAACCACGCATCATCTCGATGGAAATCGGCAACGTCCTCGATGCACTCGCCCGCATGACATACCGCGACCTAGACGGCGAACGCCCACTGCTCGACCGCACGGAACTCGAATTTTTGCGCATCCCCCGCGGCTCCCTATCCAGCGAAGAGCGCCGCACGATGGAACAGCACGTCACGCAGTCGTTTTATTTTCTACGCGAGATTCCATGGTCGAAAACCCCGTGGCAAAACGTCCCGGAAATGGCCTACGCCCACCACGAACACTTAGACGGCACGGGGTATCCACGCGGCCTAAAAGGCGCGGAAATCCCACCCCAAGTCCGCATGCTGACAATCAGCGACGTCTTCGACGCCCTAACCGCCAACGACCGCCCCTACAAACCATCGATGCCGGTCGACCGAGCCCTGGACATTCTAGTCCGAGAATTCGCAGACCGCGGAAAAATAGACCGAGACCTCCTAGACCTCTTCATCAAAAAACGAGTCTACGAACCAGTCCTCGCCACACGCATGTAACTCATCGCGCCCAAGGCGGTGGCGCGACGTTGCTGCGCCGGGGCGTTGCGGAGTTCGCGGAGCCCGGAGGGCGGGAGCGAACGGAGCACCGAGGGACCAGAGCCGCACGATGCGGCGGCGGGAGCGTCCCCGGCGCAGCAATGTCGCGCCACCGCCGCGCCACACCCGAAACGTCAGGGCCGATAGACAAGCCCAACACTGAGCACCGGCACAACGACGCGCGTACGCAACTCCCCCCGCAACCGCGCAAGATCCGCCCGAAACGCCGGATCGTTCGCAAGCGCCCCCGAAGCACTCGCGCTGGCAGTCCCGTTACGAACGAGCGCACCGGCATCGAACTCGAGCGCAAGCCCACGAATGAGCCCGGTCCCGGTCCCGACCCCCGCATACAGCGAAGGCCGGTCGAACCGCACGCGAGCGCTGACGGTCCCCGTGCCGCTCACCGGATAGAGGCCGTTCCCAACCCGAATCATCCCGGCCGCATCGCGCGCGACGTTGTCGATGCGGTCGTTTCCGAACACGAGCCCACCGCTGATGCGATACCGCCCGCCATAGGGACGATAATCCGCGATGACGCCGACGTTGCTGAAGCGGGTGGTCGTCGTGTACGAGGTGGTGTCGTATGTGGACTGGTCCGACACGCTGAGCGTCCCGGTCGTGATGCGAACGCTGAAGTCGTAGAGCAGGGGTTTCTCGAGCGTGATCCCGTGCCCGATCGTGCTGACGTGCACGCCGGTAGACACCGACGAGAACAGGTCGGCACGCGCCGCGGCGGGCATGCCGAGGAGCGCAAGGCTAATCGACGCGGCGGCGAGGCGTCTCATCGCGGTTCCAGTTCGACGACCCCGGCGCGCTCCCCGGGCGGCAGCGCGTCGCGCAGCGCGGCATAGCGCGGATCGATCTCGGCGAGCGGGACCAGCGCGAAGGCGCGCTCGCGCAGGCGGGGGTGCGGAATCGTCAGGTCCGCCTCGTCGACGCGCGCGTCGTCGTAGGCAAGGATGTCGAGGTCGAGCACGCGCGGCCCCCAGCGGAACGTCGTGACGCGTCCGGCGTCCGTCTCGATGCGCTGAAGCGCCGCAAGCAGCGCGCGCGGCGCGAGCAAGGTGTCGATGAGCGCGGCCGCGTTGACGAACGGCGCCTGCGCGGTGACCCCCCACGGGGCCGTGTGGTAGAGCGCCGAGCGCGCGAGCACCGTACCGGTTTCGGCGAGGCGCTCGAACGCACGGCGGACGTGCGCTTCCGCGTCCCCGCTGTTCGAGCCGATCCCGATCGCCGCGACGGGCACGCTATGCGATCACGGCAGCCGCTTGGGCTTCACGGAAGGCGCTCGGTCCAGCCGTCGGGGCGCCAGCCGCGCACGATCGCGTCGGCGACGCGAACAGCGTCGCGCTGGCCGGGAACGTCGTGCACGCGCACCACGTCGATCTTGGCGTCGATCGCAAGCGCGATCGTCGCGGCAGTACCGAGTTCGCGCGCGTCCACGCCGCGTCCGGTGAGCTTGCCGATCGTCGATTTGCGCGACGTACCAAGCAGCGTCGGAAAACCGAGCGCCACGAGCCGGGGAAGCGCGCGCAGCACGGTGAGGTTGTGTTCGGGGAGCTTGCCGAAGCCGATGCCGGGATCGAGGATGACGTGCTCCGCGGGTATGCCCGCGGCGACGCAGCGCGCCGCGGCGCCGTCGAGCGACGCGAGCACTTCGTCGACGATGTCACGCTCGTACAGGGCGACGGCTTTGTTGTGCATCACGACGATCGGCGAACCGGTTTCCACGCACGCTGCGATCAGCTCGTCGGACGCACCCCAAATCGAGTTGAGCACGTCGCCGCCCGCGGCGTGCGCATCGCGGAACACGGCGGCCTTGAACGTGTCGACCGAGACGATCGCATCCGGCGCTGCGGCGCGCAACGCCGCGATCGCCGGCAGCAGTCGCCCGCGCTCGGTCGCGGAATCGATCGGGCGACATCCCGGCCGAGTCGACTCCGCGCCGATGTCCAAGAGGTCGGCCCCGTCCGCAAGCTGGACGAGCGCCCGCGCACGGGCCGCGTCGGGCCCTTGCACGCCGTCGCCGGAGAACGAGTCCGGCGACACGTTCACGATCCCCATCACGTAGGTCCGCACGCCCCACGGCAGCACGCGCCCGCGCACGCGCAGCGCGCCCCGCAGCGTGCTCACGCGGCCGTCAGACATTCGAGCCGGACTGCACGTTCGCCATCCACCATTCGCGCAGCTCGGCGACGACGAACGTCGAGCCCGTCACGACGATGATATCATCGCCTTCGGCATTGCGGCGCGCAATCGAGAACGCTTCGACGGGATCGGTGATCGCACGGCCCCAGCCGCCCATCTCGTTGGCGATCGACGCGAGCCGCTGCGGGCGCGACGCGTTGCGCCCGGCGACCGAGAACGTGGTGAACGTGAACGACCCGCGCAGCGCGAGGAACGGTTCGATCACGTGCGCCGCGTCCTTCGATTCGCCGATCGCCATCACGAAGGTGAAGCGGCGGTCGGGGAACGTCTCCGCGAGCGCGTGCGCGAGGTGCGCGGCCTTGTCCGGGTTGTGCGCGATATCGAACACGACGCCGGGATGCGACGGGAAGAACTCCATCCGGCCCGGGATCACGGTGCGCGCTAAGCCGCTCTCGATCTGCTCGCGCGTGGGGCGCAATTCGGGCCCGAGCTGCTCGAGCGCGCGGACGGCGGTCGCCGCGTTCTCTTGCTGGAAGTCGCCGAGCACCGGCAGCGAGATCTCGTAGCGGTCGTCGGGCGTGATCAGCGCGAACGACTGGCCGTAGCGCTCGCCGCGCCGCGGTTCGATCGTCACCGTATCGGCGACGGCGACGAACGGCGCGCCGGCATCGGCGCACGCGCGCTCGATCACGCGCCGCGCGCCCGCGTCCCGCACGTAGCTCACCAGCGGGATGCCGGCTTTCGCGATGCCTGCCTTGTCGCGCGCGATGTCCTCGAGCGTGTCGCCGAGGATGTCGGTGTGGTCGAGCGCGATGTTGGTGATGACCGCCACTTGCGGGCGCAGCACGTTCGTTCCGTCGAGCGTGCCGCCGACCCCCGCCTCGATCACGGCGACGTCGACCTCGCAGCGCGCGAACCACAGGAACGCGAGCGCGAGCAGCGTTTCGTAATACGTCGGACGGCCGTGCTCGAAGCCGATGCGGTCCACCGCGCTCTGCATCTCGCCGATAAGATCGCCGAACGCGTCCTCGGGGATCGCGACGCCGTCGACGCGCGCGCGCTCGGTGACGCTCGTGAGGTGCGGCTTCGCGTGCAGCCCCGTGCGCTTGCCCGACGCTTGCAGCGCCGCCGCGATCATCGTGGACGTGGAGCCCTTGCCGCTCGTGCCGGCGACGTGGATCGTCGGGTACACGTTCTGCGGGTTGCCGAGCGCTTCCAAAAACGCGAAGATGCGCTCGAGGCGGTTGGGCATCCGCCGCGACGCGTTCTCGTTGATGAGCCCCAGCAGATGGGACTGCGCCGACTGAAAGGTCACCCTTCGTGGTACCCCGTGGGATGGTGATCTGTTGCGACCCCCGCGAGCAGATCGAGCGCGTGCGGCAGCGCGCCCGCGATGGCGTCGAGCGTCTCGCGCACGGCCTTCGGGCTGCCCGGCAAGTTGACGATCAACGAGCGGTTGCGCACGCCGGCGACCGCGCGCGAGAGCATCGCGCCGCGCGTGTGGCGCATCGACGCCGCGCGCATCGCCTCGGCGATGCCGGGCACCTCGAAGTCGAGCACCGCGGCGGTCGCCTGCGGCGTGCGATCGCGTTCGCCCAGACCCGTCCCGCCCGACGTGAGTACGAGCCGCGTCGGGCCCTCGCACAACTCGATGAGCGCCGCCTGCAATGCAGCAGGATCGTCGGGCAGAACTCGCTCGTCGTCCACCGCCAGCGGGTTGCCCAACAGCACGTCCTTCATCACCGGGATGCACGCGTCGGGCCGCTCGCCGGAATGCGCGCGGTCGGACAAGATGATGAGCGACACGGGGTGCACGACGCGCTCGATCACGGTGCGAGCCGCCAGTCGCCGGACTTGCCGCCCGTCTTCTCCACGAGCCGGACGCTCTCGACGACGATCCCTTTGTCGACCGCCTTGCACATGTCGTAGATCGTGAGCGCGGCGACGCTCGCGGCGACCATCGCTTCCATCTCCACGCCGGTTTGGCCGACGGTGGTCGCGCGGGTCGCGATGCGCAGCGTCGTATCGTCGTCCCACGCGAACGCGACGTCGACCGCCCCCAACGGAATGGGGTGCGCGAGCGGGATCAGCTCGTCGGTGCGCTTCGCCGCCATGATC
>JALZBE010000158.1 GCA_030947665.1 Vulcanimicrobiota bacterium
GTGTAGACGAGGCGGTCGCCGCCCGACGCGATGTCGCGGTCGACGGTCTTCGACACCGACAGGGGATGGGACGTGAACATCGGTTGATTCCCGAGCAAGCCGAACACCTCGGAGAGAGAAACGTTGGTGGTGACGAGCTCAAAGCCGCCGGCGCGCGCGAGCTGCTGATCGTCCAGAGCGGTCAGCATGGCGCTGTAGAGCAAGCCGGTCGCGTCCGGCGTCACGGTGATGGCGACGCGCCGGTCGCGATAGCCCGGCGCGGTGATGTCGAGCTCGTATCGCGCGGGCGACGCCGGCGTGCCGAGCTGCTGCTGCGAGAACACGAAGCTGTACGCGCCGTCTGCCCCCGTCGTGAACGGGTTCGCGTTGGCGGTGTTCGGCGGCAGGCCGGCGGGATCGGACGACGCGTCCTGCGGCGCGCGCGCGAACGCTTGTGACGCGGTTTTCGGCAGCTGGACGATCGCGTGCGAATCGAGGTCGCGCAGCGTGAGCGTGGCGCCGTTGATCGGCGAGCCGCCGCCGGCGTAGCCGTCGTACACGATGTTGCCGACGCCGATGAACACGCTCGCCGGGGCGGTCGCCGTCGCGGCGATCCCGTCGGCGCTCACCGACGCGACGTTGACGAACGACGAGCCGGCCGTCAGCGCGTTGTCGACGACGGCGTCGAAGGTGAGCACGTCGGACTCGTTGACCGCCATCGTGCCCACCCGGAAGGTGAGCCGCTGGCCCGCGAGCGTGGCGGACGGCACGGCGCTGACGCCGTTGAGCGCGACGGTTTGCAGCAGGGCGTGTACGCCGGTGGGGACATCGTCGACGACGACGACGTTGGTCGCGGCCGAGCCGCCGTAGTTGCGGAAGGCGATCGAGTACGTCACCGTCTCGCCCGGGTGCGCCGAGTGCGAGCGCACGTGGTTGACGAGCTTGGCGACGATCGTGTTCGGCCCGTTCGGCCCGGCGATCGACGCGCCCGGTTGCGCCACGGCCCATTCGCGGCCGTTGTCGGTGACGATGCCGTTCGCGGTGGTAGCATTCGTCGACCGTGCGACGAGCGCGATCGAGAACGGCGTGGCGACGGCCACGCCGGCCGTCGCGATGACGACTTGAACTTTGATGGTGTCACCAGGCTGCAGCGTCGGCGAGACGGTGCCGCCGATCGTTGCCGGGATCGCGCCGCCGGCCGTGATGAATGCGATGGAGGTGATGCTGCCGGCGCTCGATACGAGCGACGCGATCGTGTACGCGTCGGGGACGTTGCCGGAGTTGGTGATCGTGAACGTCCGCGTCACGGGCGTTCCGACCGGAAAGCTTTCGCCGTTCGGGTCGACCGCCGGCTCCTTGGGAGAGACGGCGATCGCCGAAACAGATGCGACGGACACGGTGACGGTGTTGGACTGCGCGCCGTACGTGAGGCCTTGCGGATCGGCGTACTGCGCGGTCACGGTGTTCGAGATGACGACACCGGCGTTGGGAGATGCCCCGCCGGCCCCTGCGGCGCTAACCAGCAGGGGAACGGCGAGGCCTATCGTGCGCACGAGGCGCGCGAAGACTCCCGGCATCGGTGTGCTACTTGACCTGGACCTTGAACGTGCAGTTCCCGCTCGCACCCGCAGCGAGCGCCCCGATGGTGTCGGTGAACCGAGACGATCCAACCGCACCCGGGCCGGGGTTGTAGCCACCCAGCGCGCCGCCGTTGGAGTCGACCGGAGCTGCGAACAGCCCGTTGCTGTTGGCCGCCCAGGTGTTTGTGTATGCGACCTGCGTGCCGCCCGCCACGCTGCCGTCCTCGGTGATCACGAAGGACGACGCGTTGACCGTGATGTCGTTGGTTCCGCCGGACGGCATCACGTTCAGGTACGTAATCGTGTACTGGACGCAGTCGCCCGGATTGACCTGAGCCGAGCTCGCGGTGAACACCGTCGCGGTGGCGCACGGCTGACCGAGCGCAACCGACCACGTCTTCGTCAGCTTCACGAAGCCGCCGACGACGATCTCGTCGATCGTGACGTTGTTCTTCGTGTTGTCGTTTACCGACGTGGCCGTGATCGCGTCGCCGTACCCGGTGTACGCGTTGAACGTCGTCGCACCGGCGGGCGGCGTGTAGATGGTCTTGTACGTCTGCGTCGCGCCCGAGGGGACGCAGACCGACGTGATGACCGTGTTGGCCGCGACCGCGCCGCAGCTGCCGCTAGCGCCCTGACCCGTGCTCTGGAACGTCACCGTCCAGCCCGCCGGCAGCGCCGACAGACCGGCTGCCGTCGCGGCGGTCAGGTTGTAGGTGTCGTCCTTGTTGCCCGTGTTCTGGAGCGAGTTGGTGATCGTGACCGCGGCCGCGCCGGCCGCCACCGTGACGGTGTTGCCGGTCACCGCGGAGACGCTCGCGCCGCCGTTGGTGTAGCTGACCGCCGTGTAGTCGTCGTTGTTATTCGTGGGTCCGACCGCTTGCGGGAAGCCGTTGGGGCCGTTGAACACCACCGTGTTGAGCGGCGATGCGGCCGAGGTGATGGAGCCCGCGCCGGCCAGCGCCCCGTTCGCGTTCGCGATGATGGGAGCAGTCTGCGCGGTCGTCGCGGCGGCGTTGTTCGCCACCGTCTGCACGCCGATGCCGGGGCCTTCGATGAAGCCCGACTGGTCGCCGTACGTGGAGTTCGCGACGTTGGTGATCGCGTTGGCGTTCGCGGCGCCGACCGCCGTGGAGCCGTTCATGACGAACGACAGCGTGAGCGACGCGTTCCCCGCGGACACCGTGTTCTGCGATGTCGCGTTGTTGTTGAACTGGAACGTCGTGAGGCCCGCGCCCGTGATCGACGTCGCCGGCAAGAACACGCCGATGTACACGGCGCCCGCCTGCGTGGTCGTCCAGGTGGTACCGTCGACGGAGTAGATGATCGTGCCCGTCGCACCGCTGATCGTCGGCACCGCCGCCGTCAGCGTCAGCTGCGTCGCGTTGTACGACGGCAGCTTGTCGGTAAACGCGACACCGCACGCGGTGCTGTTGGCGCATCCGCTGTACGCGGCGGCGTTACCGCCGGGCAGCGCGTTCTTGAAAACCGGGGCGAGGTTGCGCGCGCCGCCGTTTGCGAAGCGCACGGTGTACGTGACCGTCGGTGCTGCGACGGAGCCGCCGACCGCGGCGATTTTCTGCACGTCGACGCGCGCGTCGACCGTCACCGTGTCGTTGTACTGCCCAACGACCGTCGCGGACGTCGCCGGCGACGTGCCGGTTGGTCCGGCCGGGGAGCTGAACTGACCGGGCAGCGTGATTGCCGGCGTGAGTTTGGTCGTGATGACGCCGCTCGAGCCGACGTTGGCCGAGTACGTCACGCCGATCGTGATCGTCCCGTTGACCGCCGTCATGAAGGCGCTGCCGGCGTTGCCGGTGGTCAGGTAGTTGTTGACCGCGGCGATCGTCCCGAAGCTCTGGTTTCCGGCGCCCGCGTTGACGACATACGTCGTGAACGTTCCGAGGCCGGCGGTGACGCCGTCGTCGGTGCCCTGAACGCCCGTGAGCTGGAACCAGCCCGCGCTGTTCGACGTGTTCGTCAAGGTGTAGGTGTCGGTGACCGTACCGCCGGGGCTGACCGTGTTCGTGCCCGGCGTGCCCGACGGCGGCGAGATCGTCATCGACGGCGCGTTCTGCACCGTCGTCTGGACGGTATTCGACTGCGAGTTGTAGGTCGTGCCGCCGGGGTCCTGATAGGTGGCCGTCGCGGTGTTGCTGATCACCGTGCCGGACGGCGTCGCCGCGGCGGACGCGGGCGCGGTGCTCGCGATGCCGAAGCCGACGACCACCGGCGCGACGACCGCAAGGCACGTTCGCAGCAGCGAGGTGAACGAGGATGAGCGCATCATTTGACGCGCACCTCATACGTGTAGGCGACGTTCGCGCGCGGCGCGACGGCGCCGGTGGTCACGAAGCGAACCGTCGTGTAGAGCGAAGGGTCCGCTTTCTTCACGACCGGCTTGCCGTCGGGCCCCTTGACCGTCACCGTAGGTGAAGCCGACCACGTCTTGCCCCCGTCGAGCGAGAACTCGGGGTGGGCGCGCGCGGCCTTGGCAGTGCCGTCGATGTAGGCGGTGCCCGCCGGGATCTTGCCGACCGGGACGAGGCGCAGCGCGGGCGTCGTGCCCGCGTTCGAGGCGACGATGTCGAACTCGATCTCGTCGCCGGCCTTCGGCTGGATGTGCTCGACGGGGGTCATCGTGGTGCGGCCGTCGGCGGCCTTGGTCACGAGAGACCCGGTGAGCTTGAGCGTGACGTTCGGTTTCGCCGACGCCAGCCCCGGAAGGGCCAGCGCGAGGATGACGAGCGACGACGCCGCGATGCTACGCATTCAAGTGTCAACTCCTGGTAACGTGCGGAACGCCGCTACGAACATGACGTCTAGCGGCCGATGCACTTGGTATCGGACGGCAGCCTCCTACTAGGGAGCGCAACCTTGCCTAGAACACAAAGAAAACGGCGCTGTTACGCGCCGTTTACATTTGAGGGCTCGGTCGCCGCATCGCGCGCGGCGGGGGTTAAGGGGTCTTTACGCTCGCCCGCACCGCAGGTGCATCATTGAGCGGGCAACAGAGCGAGCTCGGCCTGCGCCGCCCGGACCACGACCGGCTCTTCGGAGGCGATCGCGTGGCGGTACTGGTCGCGGGCCAGCGCGATCTTACCCTGGAGGTTGTAGGTCACGGCCAGCATGTAATGCAGCCGGCCGTCGTCCTGCGAGACGCTCAGCCCTTTGATGTAGGCTGCCTCCGCCAGCGGGAAGAGGCGGTGCTCGTTGTAGTCGTAGCCGAGGTCGATATAGGCTTCGGGCTTCATGGGATCCGACCGGATCGCACGGTTGTAGTACGTGATCGCGGTCTTCCAGTCGCCCTGCGAGTCGTGGATGTAGCCGATGTCCACCAGCGCCTCGGGAGCCTCGGGACGGATCGCCAGCGCGCGCTCGAGGTGCGGGCGCGCGGCCGCGGCATCGTTCTTCTCAAGGTACGCCTCGCCGAGGTTGACGACGGCCGGATAGTAGTTGTTGTCGACGCCCAGGCATGCTTTGAGGTGGGTGATCGCCGGATCGATGCGGCCGAGGTCGACGAGCGCGTTGGCTACGTCGACGCGTGCGGCGCACGAAGAAGGTCGGATCGCGACCACGTGGTTGAAGGCCTCGTACGCGGTCTGGTAATGATGGAGCGCCCGCTGCGCGTTGCCGAGCTCCGACCATTTGGCCACGTCGAACGGGTGCTGGTCGGTATCGTACTGGAGCGACGCCATGTACTGGGCGAGATCGCCGGCGCGCTTGTGGATCATGACCAGGCCGATGTAGCCGCCGCGGCTGGGCAGGCTGAGCTTGAACTCGGTCATCGCGTCGTTGATCCGGTCCTGCGCGGCGTAGAGCGCGCCGAGCCGGCTGTGCGCCTCGCGGTCCTCGGGGGTGATGGCGACGATGGCTTTCCACACCTTCTCCGCCTTGGCGAAGTCCGGGACCCGGAAGTAGAGGTCGCCGAGCAGGCGGCCTGCCGCGCCGTCCTGCGGGTGGTCGGCGACGTACGGGGCGAGGCCCGCGATCGCGCCCTTGGTGTCGCCGGCCGCGACTTTGGCCCGGGCGGCGTCGAGCACGGCCGGATCGGTCTGGTTCATGGCCCCCGGCATGACGACGGTGGTCTCCGTCGCGAGCGCGGGCCCGGCCGGAACCGCGAACAGGGCGGTGACGATGACGGCGGCGACGAGGCGCAACTGACGCATGGCTGGACGCTCCTGGGGGGCGACGACTCCTAAAGTATACATTCGAACGCGGCCCGTGGCCTAGGCCAATTCTGCCAGGCGACTGCCGTCCACTGGTCCCGTGCGACGTTTCTCGCGGAGTGCCGCAAGCCAGGGTCGCCGAAGCGGGTTCTGCTATGGCCACCACGCAGACGAACGGCTCGCTCGGACGCCCACGCGTCGAGATCGACTCCATGGGGAAGATCGACGTCCCCGCCGACAAATATTACGGCGCGCAATCGGCGCGCTCGCTCATCCACTTCGACATCGGTGACGATTCGACGCCGCGCGACGTGATGCCGCGCGAGATCATCCGCGCGATGGCGCAGCTCAAGAAGGCCGCCGCGCTGGTCAACCGCGATCTCGGCAAGCTGGACGAGGAAAAGACGAAGCTCATCACCCAGGCGGCCGACGAAGTGATCGCCGGCAAGCTGTACGAGCACTTTCCGCTGCGCGTGTGGCAGACCGGCTCCGGCACGCAGACGAACATGAACGTCAACGAGGTGATCTCGAACCGCGCGATCGAGCTCGCGGGCGGCGAGATGGGCTCGAAGAAGCCCGTTCACCCGAACGACCACGTCAACATGTCGCAGTCGTCCAACGACACGTTCCCGACCGCGATGCACATGGCCGCGGCCGAAGCGGTGGTGAAT
>JALZBE010000610.1 GCA_030947665.1 Vulcanimicrobiota bacterium
GGGCGTACATTTCCGTGGCGGGGACGCCCGCATTTTTCCATCCCTGAAAAAATGCTACTGCCGCAAAATTCGCTCTCGCCATCCTGGCTCCGCGGATTTCTGCGAGCCCCCGCCACGAAAACGTACGCCCCACCACGCCGGGCAAGCTGCACGCATTCATCGCAGAGGGCACCATCGTGGAATCGCCAGAAGTCTTCCGTAGCGTTCGGCGCGGCTACGTTGGCTCGACGGGGCGTCACAGAATTTCGCGTAGCCCGGAGGGCGGGAGCGAAATTTGTGCGAGTAGCGATTTTCCAGGGATGGAAAATCGCGGGCGTCCCCGGCGAGGCAATGTAGCCGCCCCGGACGCCCGCCACCATGGTCGACATTACGCCGGCTGCAACTCCGGCGCGACGAGCTCCGACGTCCAGGCCTCGATGACGTCGCCCTGCTTGAGGTCGGCGAAGCGCGCAACTTGGATACCGCACTCGAAGTTCTCGGCGACTTCCTTGACGTCGTCCTTGAAGCGGCGGAGCGACTCGATCTCGCCATCGAACACGACGACGGAATCGCGGAGCACGCGCACCTTCGAGTTGCGGGTGATCTTGCCGGACTGCACGTAGCAGCCTGCGATCGAGCCGACCTTCGAGACTTTGAAAATCTCGCGGACTTCGGCGCGGCCGAGCACGATCTCGCGGAATTTCGGTGCGAGCATGCCGACCATGGCCTTCTTGAGGTCGTTCTCCACGTCGTAGATGACCTGGTAGAAGCGCAGGTCGACCTGTTCTGACTCGGCGAGGCGTTTCACCGACTCGTCGGGGCGGATGTTGAAACCGATCAGCACCGCGCCGGATGCCGATGCGAGGTTGACGTCGTTTTCCGTGATGCCGCCGACGCCGGCGAGGATGACGCGCACGTCGACCTCGGCGTTCGAGAGCGATTCGACGCGTCCGCGCAGCGCTTCGACCGAGCCTTGTCCGTCGGCTTTGAGGATGAGGTTGAGCGTCTTCTGACCGCCGTTGGCCGGCATCATCATGAACGTCTCGAGCGACACCTTCGCGCCGCCGGTCGACGACGCCATGCGGACGTCGCGACGCTTGGTCGAACGTTTCGCGGCGGCTTCGCGCGCGGACTTCTCGTCGGAGACGACCATCATCGTGTCGCCGGCCGACGGGACGTCGTTGAGCCCCATGATCTCGACCGGGATCGACGGTCCCGCCTTTTTGGTTTGTTTGCCCTTGTCGTCGAGCAGCGCACGGACTTTGCCGAACGTCGGCCCGACGACGACCACGTCGCCGACGCGCAGCGTGCCGGTCTGCACGAGCACGGTTGCGACGGGACCGCGACCGCGGTCGAGCGCCGATTCGATGACGACGCCGCTCGCGCGGCGATGGGGGTTCGCTTTGAGCTCTTTGAGATCGGCTTCGAGCAACACGGTCTCGAGCAGCTGGTCGATGCCGTCGCCTTTGCGCGCTGATACCGGCACCATTTCGATCTTGCCGCCCCATTCGACGGGCTGGAGGCCTTCGTCGGTGAGCTGCTGTTTGACGCGATCGGGCTGCGCGTCTTCTTTGTCCATCTTGTTGATGGCGACGACGATCGGCACGCCCGCGGCTTTGATGTGCGAGATCGCTTCGCGCGTCTGCGGCATCACGCCGTCGTCCGCGGCGACCACGAGGATCGCGACGTCGGTGACTTTCGCACCGCGCGCGCGCATCGCCGTGAACGCTTCGTGACCGGGCGTGTCGATGAACGTGATCGCGCGGCCGTCGGGCCCGACGACGGTATACGCGCCGATCTTCTGCGTGATGCCGCCGGCTTCACCGGCGGCGACGGTTGCGGAGCGGATGCGGTCGAGCAGCGACGTCTTGCCGTGGTCGACGTGGCCGAGCACCGTGACGACCGGGGGGCGCGTCTGCAGCATCTCCGGCTTGTCTTCTTCTTGCTCGACGACGACTTCTTCGCCGGCTTCTTTCACGATCGCGTTGAAGCCGAACTTGCGCGCGACCGCGATCGCCTGATCCGACGAGATGTTCTGATTGATCGTCGCCATCGTGCCCATGCGGAAGAGCTCTTTGATGACGTCGGCCGCGCCGACGATCATCGAGGTCGCGAGCTCCTGCACGGTGAGCACGTCCGGAATCTCGATCGACTCGAGCTTCGCGTTGGGATCCTCGACGCGGTCGACATAGGCGCCGCCGCTGCGGCGGCGCTGCTTCTCGAGCCGCATCTCGGCATCGCGAGCTTTCTTCGCTTCGAGCTGTTCGCGCGTCGAACGGCCGCGGCCGCCGCCTGGGCGACCACCGCCACCGCCGGAAGACGGCATCGGGCCGCCGCCGGGCGAGACGGGACCGTTGCCGGCC
>JALZBE010000611.1 GCA_030947665.1 Vulcanimicrobiota bacterium
GCCGCGCGAGTACATCGGCGGCGCCATCGGGCTGAACTCCGTCGCGTTCAACGCGCCCAGCGTCGCGGGCCCGCCGCTGGCGGGTTTGCTGATCGCGGCGATCGGTGTCGCGCCGTGTTTTCTCGTGAACGCGCTTTCCACGCTGGCGGTCGTCGTCGCGCTGATCTTCATGCGCCCCGCGCCGCCGTCGAGCACGCGGCGCGGCAACGTGTTCGGCGCGATCCTCGAAGGCGTGCGCTACTTGATGCGTCATCCCGTGCTGCGCTGGGTGGTGCTGCTGATGATCGTCACGTCGCTGACGTACCGCCCGTACAACTTCATCCTGCCGGCGTACGCCGTGCACGTGGTCCACACCGACGCGAAAGGCTTGGGCTGGCTGATGGCGGCGAGCGGGCTGGGCGCGATCGCCGGCGCGTTCTTCACCGCCGCGACCGGCGGCGACCGCCGCGGCAGCATCTGGCTGTTCTCGGTGATCGTCGGCGCGATCGGCGTGGCGGCGCTCGGGCTCACCGACCACTTCGGGCTCGCTGCAACGGTCCTCGTGGTGGTCGGCCTCGCGACGATGAGCTTCATCGGGTCGTCGAACATCCTGCTCCAAACGCTGGTGCCGGACGACATGCGCGGCCGCGCGATCTCGGTGTACTCGATGATCATCTTAGGCCTGGTGCCGCTGGGTTCGCTCATCGTCGGCGTGCTCGCGACGTGGCTCGAATTACGCTGGACGTTCGTGCTGGGCGGTGCGATCTCGGTGGTGTTCGCACTGTGGATCGCCCTCACGCAGCGCGAGGTGCGCGAAGTATGACGGGCATCTTTCTCACGCTGCTTCTCGCGGCGATCGTCGCGCTCGCGCTGATCGCCAAGAAGCTGCGCATCCCGTACCCGATCGTGTTCGTGGTGGGCGGGCTCGTGCTCGCGCTGATCCCCGGCGTGCCGACCGTCACGCTCGCGCCCGAGACCGTGTTCTTGCTGTTCTTGCCGGCGCTGATCTTCGGCGACGGCTGGACGACGGACTATCACGCGTTCAAGCGCTTCTACCAGCCGATCTTCATGCTGGCGATCGGCCTCGTCGCGTTCACGTCGGTCGTCGTCGCGTACGTCGCGCACTGGATGATGGGCTTTCCGCTGGCGCTCGGCTTCGTGCTCGGCGCGATCCTGTCGCCCACCGACGCCGTGGCCACCGACGCGATCGCCGAAGAGGTCGGCTTGCCGCGGACCCTGCTGACGATCGTCAGCGGCGAGAGCCTCGTCAACGACGCGACCGGCCTGGTGATCTACCGCTTCGCCGTGATCGCCGTCGCGACGGGAGCGTTCTCGCTGCTCGCCGCGACGCTGACGTTCGTGTACGTCGTCGTCGCGGGCGTGGCGGCCGGGCTTGCGATCGGCTGGGCGATTACGAAGATCGCGATCGCGATTCGGCGCGCGGGCCTCTCCGACCAATTGATCGCGGTGTCGATCTCGCTCGTCACGCCGTTCGCGCTGTACGTCCCGGCCGAGGCGATCCACGCGTCGGGCGTGCTCGCGGCCATGAGCGGCGGCATCTACATGAGCCGCAAGTCCACGCAGATCTTCGACGCCGATGCGCGCATCGCGGCGGCGTCGGTGTGGAACCTGCTGTTCTTCGTGTTCAACGGCGCGGCGTTCGTGCTCATCGGCTTGCAGCTGCGCAGCATCGTGCACGGACTGGCCGGCCATTCGCTCGCGACGCTGATCGGCTGGTCCTTGGCGATCTCGGCGGTTGTCGTCGTGGTGCGCTACGTCTGGATGTTCCCCGCCGCGTACGGCCGGCGGCATCTGTTTCCGACAGTTCGCGAGCGCGAAGGACCCGATCCGCCGTGGCAATGGATGTTCGTGTTGAGCACGGCGGGGATGCGCGGTATCGTGTCGCTCGCCGCCGCGCTCGCGCTGCCGGTGACCGTCGCGGGCGGCGCACCGTTTCCGCAGCGCGACTTGATCCTGTTCGTGACGTTCGTCGTGATCCTGGTGACGCTGGTCGGCGAAGGGCTCGCGATGCCGTGGCTCATCCGTCGCTGGGGGATCCAGGACGCCGACGACGGCGGCAAGGCCGTCGCTGTCGTGCGCGTCCGCGTCGCCGAAGCCGTGCGCGATCACTTGCGCACGCTCGAGGCGTCGTTCTCGTCGGCGGCCGAGTGGGAAGTCGCAGGCCGGCTGCACGCCGACTACGAGCAGCGCATGGCGCACTTCGGCGCGCACGCGGACGGCGTCGAGCCGCTCGACGACGCGCTGCAGCACGACATCGAGCGCCGCTTGCGCCGCGAAGCGTACGACGCGGAACGCCGGACGCTGCAGGCGCTGCGGCGCGGCGCCGAGATCACCGA
>JALZBE010000612.1 GCA_030947665.1 Vulcanimicrobiota bacterium
CTCGAGAACCGTGAGGCCCTCTTTGAGCGACGCCTTGACCGGGATCTCGAGAATGCGGCCCGACGGGTCGGACATGAGCCCGCGCATACCGCCCAGCTGCTTGACCTGCGCGATCGAACCGCGCGCGCCCGAGGTCGCCATCATGAACACCGGGTTGAGCGGGTTCTGTGCGGCCTGCATCGCGCCGGTGACGTCCTCGCCAGCCTTCGACCAGATCTCGATCGTCTTGTTGTAGCGCTCGTCGTCGGAGATGAACCCGTCGTTGAATAACTGGTGCAGCTCATCGACCGAGGCCTGCGCCTTGTCGAGCAGCTCGTGCTTGGCCTGCGGCACGATGATGTCGCTGATCGACACCGTCGTACCCGACTGCGTCGCGTACCGGAAGCCCAGCGCCTTGATCGCGTCGAGGAACTCCGCCGTGGCGGCGTTGCCGTACTTGCGATAGCACTGCGTGATGAGCTTCTTGAGCGCGTTCTTGTCGAGCGTCGCGTTGAGGTACGGGTACTCCCACTCCACCGGGAACGCTTCGTTGAGCACGATGCGCCCGACCGTGGTCTTGATGCGCGTGCCTTTGATGCGAACTTCGATCCACTCGTGCAGACCGATCAGGTCGTGGTTGAACGCCGTGACCGCTTCCGTGCCGTCCTTGAACGCCATGTAGTTGGGCGAACCGTCGGGCTTGTTCGGACGGCCTTTGCCGTCGCGCAGCACCGGCGACGCGTGCAGCGCATCGTCCGAGAGCGCCGCCTTCGCGGGCCCCTTGTACTCGTCCGGATGGAACGTGAGCCAGTAGAGGCCCAGCACCATGTCCTGCGTTGGGATCGACACCGGGTTACCGAACGACGGCTGCAGGATGTTGTTCGACGACAGCATCAGGATGCGCGCTTCGGCCTGCGCGCCGGCGCTCAGCGGAAGATGCACGGCCATCTGGTCGCCGTCGAAGTCCGCGTTGTACGGCGTGCAGACCAGCGGATGCAGATGGATGGCTTTGCCTTCCACCAGCACCGGCTCGAATGCCTGGATGCCCAGACGATGCAGCGTCGGTGCGCGGTTGAGCAGCACGGGGTGCTCGCGAATCACTTCGTCGAGAACGTCCCACACTTCGGGCCGCACGCGTTCCACCATGCGCTTCGCGCTCTTGATGTTGTGCGCCTGACCGCGGTCGACGAGCTTCTTCATCACGAACGGCTTGAAGAGCTCGAGCGCCATTTCTTTCGGCAAGCCGCACTGGTGCAGCTTGAGGTTGGGGCCGACCACGATGACCGAACGGCCCGAGTAGTCGACGCGCTTGCCGAGCAAGTTCTGGCGGAAGCGTCCCTGCTTGCCTTTAAGAATGTCCGACAGCGATTTCAACGGGCGGTTGTTGGGCCCGGTGACCGGGCGCCCGCGGCGGCCGTTGTCGATCAGCGCGTCGACTGCTTCTTGCAGCATGCGCTTTTCGTTCTTGATGATGATCTCGGGCGCGCTCAGCTCCAGCAGCCGCTTGAGGCGGTTGTTGCGGTTGATCACGCGGCGGTAAAGATCGTTGAGATCCGACGTCGCGAAGCGGCCGCCGTCGAGCTGCACCATCGGGCGCAGTTCGGGTGCGATCACGGGCACGGCGGACAGGATCATCCACTCCGGCTTGTTGCCGGAGGCAAGGAACGCTTCGACCACTTCGAGGCGTTTGATCGCTTTGATGCGCTTCTGGCCCGTCGTCTCTTTGAACTCGCGGCGCAGATCTTCTTGAAGCTTGCGCAGGTTCAGGTCGCGCAGCAGCTCGCGGATCGCTTCGGCGCCCATGCCGGACTTGAAGCGCGTGCCGTATTTCTCACGGCTCTCGCGGTACTTCTGCTCGGTGAGGATCTCGCGCTTCGTCAGCGTGGTGTCACCGGGATCGGTGACGACGTACGCGGCGAAGTAGATCACCTTCTCGAGCTGGCGCGGCGACATGTCGAGCAAGATGCCGATGCGCGACGGCACGCCCTTGAAATACCAGATGTGCGTGACCGGCGTGGCGAGCTCGATATGGCCCATCCGCTCGCGGCGCACTTTGGCGCGCGTGATCTCGACGCCGCAGCGGTCGCAGATCATCCCCTTGAAGCGGATGCGCTTGTACTTGCCGCAGTGGCATTCCCAGTCTTTAGTGGGCCCGAAGATCTTCTCGCAGAAGAGTCCGTCCCGTTCGGGCTTCAGCGTGCGGTAGTTGATCGTCTCCGGCTTTTTGACTTCACCGAACGACCACGCACGAATCTGTTCCGGCGACGCGAGGCCAATGCGCATCGCGTCGAAGTTGTTGACGTCTAGGAGGTTCATCGATTCCTTTGCTCAGCGCGTCGGCATGACAGAGGCGG
>JALZBE010000613.1 GCA_030947665.1 Vulcanimicrobiota bacterium
CTCTGGTTCGACGGAACTGTCGACTGCGGCGGAGACGTCGAATGTGATCGTACGACAGTTCGAGAGCGCGATCGAAGGGATCGCGCGCGGCGCGGTCGACCAGGCGATGCAGGTGCGCACCGCGTCGAACGACGCGCAGCGCATGGCGGGCGACGTGGAGCGTGTCGCGGAGATCAGCGCGGGTTTGGCTGCCGACGGGAACGGGACGCGCACGACGGCGCAGAGCGGCGCCAAAGCGGTCACGGAGACGATCGACGATATGCGCGCGATCCAGCGCGGCGTCGCCGACGCCGCGGCGAAGATCCGCGAGCTCGGCGTGCTGTCGGCGCAGATCGGCGTGGTCGTCGAAACGATCGACGCGCTGACCGATCAGACCAATTTGCTGGCGCTCAACGCGGCGATCGAAGCGGCGCGCGCGGGCGAGCACGGCCGCGGCTTCGCCGTGGTCGCGGACGAAGTGCGCAAGCTCGCGGAATCGGCGTCACGGCAGACTAAGGAGATCGGTGGGCTGATCGTGGAGGTGCAGCGCCGCACGAAAGAAGCGGTCGGCGCGGCCGAAGCGGGCGCGGCGATCGCGGACCGCGGCACGGCGAAGGTGGGCGCGGCAAGCGCGGCGCTCGACGACATCATCGCGGCAGTGGAACGCACCGTCGGCCGCGTCGGCGACATCGCCGAAGCGATGCGCGAGATGGCCGAAGGCGCCCGCAACGTGGGCCAGTCGATGGATTCGATCAACGCGGTGGTCGAACAGAACTCATCGGCGACCGAAGAGATGGCCTCGCAGACGGGCGAGCTGGCACGCGCGATGGGCGCGATCGCAGCAACGGCCGACGAGAACGCGCGCAACACGACGGAAGTGTCGACATCGACGTCACGCATGGAAGACGACGTGGCGCGTGTCCGCGAGGAAGCGCTGACGCTCGACGCGACCGCGGAACGCATGCGCGAGCTCGTGACGCGGTTCCGACTCGAACGGGAGGCTTCGCTGCCGGATGTCGAGATACACGCGCCTGCGGAGATGTTCGCGCGGTAAAATCGAAATCGCCCCGGCCGATACGGTCGAGGCGACGTGCACGTGTTGGTGCTAGACCCGCGGCTGCATTACCTTATCGTACGTCAGATCTTCGTATTCCGGAATTGGCTCCGGGACGCCTGGCTTGGTCAGCTGTCCCCACAGCTTCACGATGTATGCGAACAACCCCATTCCCTGGATCCTCCTGAAGCGATTGTATCACGTCGCGCCAACCAATGATTCCGGTCAGCACGACGAACATTGCGAGCGCCACTCCTAGGTGAAAGCGCTTTGACCCAAGCCGTTGCCGGTCCTCGGCTATCGCCTGAACGAGGTCGCCGGCGGCCCCCCGGCGGAGCATCTCGTTCTTTGTGGCCACATGCCGAGAATCAGCGGCAGTTCTGATTGCAATACGAACCTCTTCGAGCGTGCCGGCAACGGGATCCTTGAGGTCACCGAGAAGCTTAGCACCCAAAGCCGGGGCATTCGGTTCCTGGGCACGGATCATGAACAAGCCCCACGCGACGATCACGACGAGCAGTCCGAAGCTGACGAGAGCGAACCATTTGTCGATTTGGGTCGGGCCCTTGTCGAACGCGATCGGGGCGAGAACGAGCAGTGCCGTGAGAACGACGCCGAGGGTGGCGTCAACGGAGTCCATTCTCCGCGATTGGTCGGCGTGCGAGCGAAACAGGATTCCAAACAGAGTGATGCGCTCGAAGTCGCTCGGTGATGTCCGTTGCACCGCGCCGGGTACGGCGACGGTGCACGCTTGGACATTCATCGCCTCGCCTTCAGGCACCAGTACGCGGCCTCGATCGCGTAGCTTATCGACGCACGCAGGCAGACGCAGGCGAAGACCACATCCGATGCACGCGCGGCATCAGCGGCCATGTATCGAAACCCGCCGGTTGCGTCGTCGACGCTCGCATCGATTCCGTGGTCGCGCAGAAACCGGACGATGACATCGGCATTGAAGTCGTCTTGCTGCACCAGGCCGGCCATGTTCTGATGCTGTTCGTTCGTCACGTCCGCCATCGTGGCGTGAAACTCGGTGAGCGGCGGCATCACGCGGTCACCGGGCCAGGTCGAGGAAACGGGCGGCATTCGGCAGCTGAAAAGCCGCGCCGAGGGCTCGACGTTGATACGTCGAACTCGCAGGTTGTCATTCGATGTTACCTCATCGGGTGACGGGCTCGGTCGGTGCTTCGAACACCGGCCGGGCCGCTTTCATGATAAATCGCGATGATATCGCTATCGAAATTATAGCACGAACATGCGTTCGTATCAATGCTGCGAGCGCACGGAATTCAATATGTTA
>JALZBE010000013.1 GCA_030947665.1 Vulcanimicrobiota bacterium
GAGGTACAGCGTTCCGCTCAGCGCCCCGCCTTGGCCGACCGAGATGACGGGCCACACCGCACGCGCGCGGGCGCGCGACGCATCTTGCTCGACGTCGGGCAGCCACGAGAGATCAGGTTCGGCGGCGTCGGCGACCGGCAGGGCGAGCGCCGAATCCTCAGCCGTGCGCACAACCTCGAGCGTCGCGACGACGTGCTCGCACACGCCGCTGGCCCCGCACGTGCACACGGCACGAAGCGCTTGCGGCCCGGTCCCCGATGCCCACTCGACCGCCGTCGACACCGCGACGCGGTCTTTGACCGTCGCCTCGACGCGCGCGGCCTCGACCGAACGCAACACGACGCGCCCGCCATCGACGAGGTCGAGCGCCACGCGGGTCAAGTCACGGGCGAACCAGGTTCCGATCTGCGCCGGAAGGCGCGACCGCCACAGCGCGTATGGGGTCAACCTACCGTTGTTCGTCACGAACCCGTCGGTTTCCCGACGGGCTCGTGCAGCTTCACCCAACGTACGGCCCGCTAGACTTCCTGGACCTCCGGCTGACTCGGCGCGGACGGCGGATCGATGCTCGGGATCTTCGAGAAGCTGAGCTTCTCGGGGTTGTCCTGGCTGACTTCGGCGAGGATGCGGTCGCCGGAGCCGAAGTTGCCCTTGAGCATCTCCTCGGCCAGCTCGTCCTCGACCTCGCGCTGGATCGCCCGGCGCAGCGGACGCGCGCCGAACTGGGGATCCCAGCCCTTCTTGGCAAGCAGTTGCTTCGCGTCTTCGGTGACCTCGAGATCCATCTCCTGAGCCTTGACCTCGCGAACCACCTTGGCGAGCTCGAGCCCGACGATCTCGGCGATCTGCTCGCGGCTGAGCTGGTGGAACACGACCGTCTCGTCGACGCGGTTGAGGAACTCGGGCCGGAAGGCGTGCTTGACCTCGTCGAGCACTTTGTTCTTCATCTTCTCGTACGCTTGATCGTCGGTACCGAGATCTTTTTGCGTGCGGAAACCGATGTCGGTGGACGTCGTCATGCCGGTCGCGCCGACGTTGGACGTCATGATGATGACGGTGTTCTTGAAGTCGACGACGCGGCCCTGAGAGTCGGTGAGGCGGCCGTCTTCGAGCACTTGCAGCAGCAAGTTGAACACGTCCGGATGCGCTTTCTCGATCTCGTCGAGCAGCACGACGGAGTACGGCCGGCGTCGCACCGCTTCGGTGAGCTGTCCGCCCTCTTCGTAACCGACGTATCCCGGAGGTGCGCCGACGAGTCTCGACACGGCGTACTTCTCCATGTACTCCGACATGTCGATGCGAATCATCGATTCCGCGTCGTCGAACATGAACTCCGCGAGCGAACGCGCGACCTCGGTTTTGCCGACGCCCGTCGGCCCCAGGAAGATGAACGAGCCGATGGGGCGCTTCGGATTTTTCAGTCCCGCGCGCGAGCGGCGGATGGCGCGCGTGAGCGTCGAGATCGCTTGGTTCTGCCCGACGACGCGCTTGTGGAGCTGATCTTCCATGCCGAGCAGTTTGGCCGTCTCGGCCTGCGCGAGCTTCGCCACCGGGATCTTCGTCCACGACGCGACGATGTGGGCGATATCGGCCTCGGTGACCTTGAGCGTCTTGTCCTGGAGGGCGCGCTTGTCGGCCCACTCGGCTTCGAGGCGCTGCTTCTCGAGGCGCAGCTTCTCCTCACGGTCGCGGATCGCGGCGGCCTTCTCGAACTCTTGCGATTTGACGACCGACTCTTTTTCTTGCTTGACCTGACGGATCTGGTTCTCGATCTCGCGGATCTCCGCCGGCGGCAGCGTGGCCTGCAGGCGCACGCGCGAAGCAGCTTCATCGACCAAGTCGACGGCTTTGTCGGGCAAGAAGCGGTCGGCGATGTAGCGGTCGCCGAGCTTCGCCGCGGCGACCAGCGCCTCGTCGGTGATCGTGACCTTGTGGTGCGCTTCGTAGCGGTCGCGCAGGCCCTTGAGGATCTCGACGGTCTCCTCGACCGTCGGCTCGCCGACCATCACCGGCTGGAAACGGCGCTCCAGCGCCGAGTCCTTCTCGATGTGCTTGCGAAACTCGTTGAGCGTCGTCGCGCCGATGCATTGCAGCTCGCCGCGCGCGAGCGCGGGCTTGATGATGTTCGAAGCGTCGATCGCGCCCTCGGCGGCGCCCGCGCCGACCAGCGTGTGAAGCTCGTCGATGAAGAGGATGATCTCGCCGGCGGCGCCGCGGATCTCGTCCATCACGCGCTTCATGCGCTCTTCGAACTCGCCGCGGTACTTGGTGCCGGCGACGAGGCCCGCGAGGTCGAGCGTGATCACACGCTTGTCGCGCAGCGGCTCGGGGACTTCGCTCTTGATGACGCGCTGGGCGAGGCCCTCGGCGATCGCCGTTTTGCCGACGCCGGGCTCGCCGATGAGCGCTGGGTTGTTCTTCGTGCGCCGGCTGAGGATCTGGATGACGCGCTCGATCTCGTTGGCCCGGCCGATGACCGGATCCAGTTTGTTCTCGCGGGCCAGGGTGGTGAGGTCGCGCCCGTAGGCGTCGAGCGTGGGGGTCTTCGACTTGCCCTTGGGCGCAGGGGGCTGCCCCTCGGCGCCCAGCAGCGACGTGGTCTGGACGCGCACCTTGGCGGGGTCGACCCCCAGGTTCGTCAGGACGCGCGCGGCGACGCCTTCACCCTCGCGGATGAGGCCGAGCAGCAGGTGCTCCGTGCCGATGTAGTTGTGGTTGAGCTGGCGCGCCTCTTCGAAGGCGAGCTCGATCACGCGCTTGGCACGCGGCGTGAAGACCATCTCTTGCTGGACGGTCTGGCCGCCGCGGCCGACGATCGCCTCGACCTCCTGGCGGACTTTCGCCAGGTTGACACCGAGCGTCTCGAGGACCTTAGCCGCGAGGCTCTCGCCCTCGGAGATGATCCCGAGCAGGATGTGCTCGGTCCCGATGTAGTTGTTACCGAGGCGCTGCGCTTCTTCCTGAGCGAGCACGATGCTGCGCCGCGCGCGTTCGGTGAACGGTTCCCACATTGACATGACTGACGAAACTCCCTGAGCGGCCCGGCCGCTCCTGCCCACGGGTACAGATTTATCTTCGGCTCGCAGCCGTGGTGACTATATGACACACGCTGCGATGCGCGAGTTTCCGGGCGCAGCGCCCTTCGCTCGGCGCGGCCCCGGCGGTATTGAGTCGTTAACGCTCGCCTGGTCGGTTCAGTTTCGAATGGTTCGTGGGAGCGTAGCATGGAAGCGGGCCCCCGTAGCGCGAACGGAGGGTCTTTCCACGCACCCCAGGAGGACGGCGCAATCCATTTTCCGGGAATCGCCGAGCTGACCGATCAGCTCGTCAACGGCATCACCTTGGGCATGCTCTACATCCTCGTGGCCCTCGGGCTCAACATCATCCTCGGGCTGATGGGCGTCATCAACTTCAGCCACGGCGCGTTTTTCATGCTCGGCGCCTATTTCATGTTTCAGTTCAACGGGATGATCGGATTCTGGCCCGCCATCCTCGTGGCCGCGGTGCTCGTGGGGTTGCTCGGGATGCTATTCGAATCGGCGCTCATTCGGCCGCTCTACAAGCGAATACCCGAGTACACGCTGCTGCTGACGTTCGGCACCGCGCTGATCTTCGCGCAGATCGTCCGGCGAATATGGGGCGACGACGCCGTGCGCGTCGAGACGCCCCCGTACATCCCGGCGTCGATCAACCTTGGGTCGCTGGCGTTTCCGTTCTACAAGGACGTCTTCTTGGTTATCGTCACGATCGTCATCCTCGCGGGCGTGTGGCTGCTGCTCAACAAGACGAACATCGGGATCATCATCCGCGCCGGCACGCGCGACGCCGAGATGGTCAAGATCCTCGGCATCAACATGCCGCTCATGTTCACGCTCGTGTTCGGGATCGGGTCGCTGATGGCGGGCCTGGCGGGCGCGCTCGCGGCGCCGATCTACGCCATCCAGCCGGACCTCGCGTCGCAGTGGATCGTGCTGACGTTCGTCATCGTGATCGTCGGCGGGATCGGCTCGTTCTGGGGTGCGATCGTCGGCGGGCTGCTGATCGGCATCCTCAGCAGCCTGATGGCGCTGATCTTCCCGCCGGCCGTCGACGTCACGGGTTACATCATCATGGGCATCGTGCTGCTGATCCGGCCGCGCGGGCTGTTCGGCGTGGAGGGCCTCTTCGAGTGAACGTCCGCCGAGCGCTGACGCACCCGCTGCTGTGGACCGCGCTGCTGTTCATCGTCCTGCCGTTCGTCGCCGGCGCGAACCCGTTCAAAGGGCAGTGGAACGGCTTCGTGGGGATCGCGACCACGATGGTGATCTTCGCGTTGTTCGCGAGCGGCTTCAACTTGCTCTTCGGCCACGTCGGCGAGCTGTCGTTCGGCCACGCGATGTTCTTTACGATCGGCGCGTACTGCACGGCGCTGTTCGCCAAGGGCTTCACCGTCAATCTCTTCGGCCATACCCTGCACCACGACAGCGCCGACACGCTCCTTGCCGCGCTGGCGATTTCGATCGTGGTCGCACTGCTTTGGGCGTGGTTTCTCGCGCGGCTGATCGTTCCGCGCTCGAGCGGGATCTACTTCTCGATGATCACCCTGGCGTTCGCGCAGGTGATCTACTTCATCACGTACCGCTGGAGCGAGCTGACGGGCGGCGAGGACGGCTTGCAGAACATCGCGCGCCCGAACCCGACCGGCTTTGGCTGGCTGCACGACTCGATGCACTTCTACTGGTTCTGCGCGGCCTTCGTGTTCCTCGCGCTGTGCGTGCTGTACTGGGTTCTCCACTCGCCGTTCGGCAGCGTGCTGCACGCGATCCGCGAGAACAAGCAGCGCGCGCGCTTCTTGGGTTACGACGTCGACAAGTTTCGCGTCAACGCGTTCGTGCTGTCGGCGCTGTTCCCGGCGATCGCCGGCTGGCTGTGGACGTACTACCAGCAGGCGATCAACCCCGACGCGGGCTCGGTCGGGTACAGCGGCAACGTGGTGATGATGTCGCTGCTGGGCGGCATGCAGACGTTCATGGGGCCGATCCTCGGCGCTTCGATCTACTATGAGCTTCAGAACAACGTCTCGCAGCTCACCAAGTACTGGGAGGCGTGGATCGGCATCGTGTTCGCCGTGTTCGTGCTGGTCGGACCGCGCGGCATCATGGGCCTGTCCGACGACATCCGGCACTATGGTTTCTCGACCGCGATCAAGCGCGGGTTCTCGCGCACGGCGCGCGTGCAGACCGACATGAGCGAAGAGCTGCCGGCCGCGATCGACGATCCCATCGCGACGAAGGCGCCGTCATGACCGCCGAAGCGACGACGCCGAAGCCCGTGGCCGGCTACGTCTTCAAGACCGAAGGGCTGACGCGGCGCTTCTCCGGGTTCACCGCGGTCAACAACGTGTCGCTGGAGATCCCCGAAGGCGGCGTGCGCACCATCATCGGGCCCAACGGCGCGGGGAAGACGACGTTCTTCAACCTGCTCTCGGGCATGCTGCCGGCGAGCGAAGGCCGCATATGGTTCCGCGGTCAGGACATCACCGAGTTGCCCGCGTACAAGCGCGCACGGCTGGGGATCGCGCGCTCGTTCCAGATCACCAACATCTTCGGCCACCTCACGGTGTACGAGAACGTGCGGCTCGCCGTCCAAGCGATCCACGACGGTAAGGCGAACTTCTTCCTGCCCGGGAGCCGCATGGGCAACCTCGGTGAGAAGACGGAACAGGTGCTGCACGACGTCGGCCTGTACGACTCGCGCGACGCGCGCGCGGAGAACTTGTCACACGGCGACCAGCGCCGGCTCGAGATCGGGCTCGTGATTGCGAGCGATCCGCCGGTGCTGCTGCTCGACGAGCCGCTCGCGGGCATGTCGCCGACCGAGACGCACGAGACCGTCGACCTGATCCACCGCATCTCGCCCGGCCGCACCATTCTGCTGGTCGAGCACGACATCGACGTGGTGATGGCGATCTCCACCACGATCACCGTGTTCCAAACGGGCTCGGTCCTGGCGATCGGCACGCCGCAAGAGATTCGCGCCAACGAGGCCGTGCAGCGCGCATACCTGGGAGAACTCGCCTGATGCTTCTCGAGCTCGACCAAGTGAACGCGTACTACGACAAGTCGCACGTGCTGCAGAACGTATCGCTGCACGTCGAGAAGGGCGAGGTCGTCGCGCTGCTCGGGCGCAACGGCTCGGGCCGTTCGACCACGTGCAAGACGATCATGGGACTCGTCAACGCGCGCACCGGCACGATCCGCTTCAAGGGCAAGGACATCACCAATAAGAGCCCGTTCTCGCTGGCGCAGGCGGGGATCGCGTTCGTGCCCGAAGACCGGCGCATCTTCCCCAACCTGACCGTCGGCGAGAACCTGCGGCTCGCCGCTCTGGCCGGGCGCAAGGGGGAGTGGACCGAGAAGCGCGTCTACGACGTGTTCGAGGTGCTCGGCGAGCGCAAGGACAAGCCGGCGAAACTGTCCGGCGGCGAGCAGCAAATGCTCGCGATCGCGCGCGCGCTGATCGCCAACCCCGAGATCATCCTGCTCGACGAGCCGATGGAAGGGCTGGCGCCGCTCATCGCGCGCAGCGTCGAAGAGGTCGTGCGCAACATCCGCAGCGAGGGCAACACGATTCTGCTCGTCGAGCAGAACGCGCAGGTCGCGATGGGGCTGTCCGACCGCGGCTACGTGCTCTCCAACGGCCGCGTCGTCGGCTCCGGCACGATCCCCGAGCTGCGCGCCGACGAGGCGATGATGCACCGGTACCTCGCGGTGTGACCGCCCGTACTCGCTGATCACGTACACGCGGCTGGTTGGTCCCGCGGGATACGCGCGTAAAAGCGTCGCTCTCTAGTTGGCCGACTTCCTCGGCGTCTCGGTGTTCAGCTTGATGCTGAGCATCCGAGGTCTACGGCGTGCCTGGAGCGTCCTCGACGAGGGTGACCGGCCGGCGTCCCGCGACCGTGGCAGTTCGTGCTCGGCCCGCAGCCCACGGGTCCGCTCGTAACTTTGGGGCCCGAGGGTGTATCCTAAGCCCGTATGGTAACCGCGGAAACAGTGCGCGAGGCGCTCAAAGACGTTCAGGATCCCGAGCTCTTCATGGGGATCCTCGATCTCGGCCTCGTCTATGACGTGGTCTGCGAAGGGCCCAGCGGCGAAGATGTCACCGTCACGATGACGCTGACGTCGCCGATGTGCCCGGTGGGTCCGATGTTTAGGCAGGCGGTGCTCAGTAAGGTCGAGAGCGTCGAGGGCGTCAAGAACGCCACGGTCGACATCACGTTCAGCCCGCCCTGGGATCCCAAAACCATGGCGAGCGAAGACGTCAAGCTGGCCCTCGGCATCTGGTAGCATCGCGGCGCACCGGCACATCGAAGAAAGGAGCGGCCTCGCGGCTCGCTCCTTTCTTTATCTGTCCTTCTTTTTTCTAGTGCGAGAGGGCCGCGACCGCTTCGGCGACGCTCGGGAAGCTGCGGAACGTGTTGTGCTCGTCGAACGTGAACGAGCCGCGGATGAAGCCCTTGTGGCCGAAGTAGAGGCCGTGCACGTCGACGGGGAGACGGTGCGGGCCGAGCGCGGCGGCAAACGTGGTCGTCGACTCACCGCTCGACGCGGGGCTCGGATACTGGTACGGATGCGAGGTCACGCGCACGGGACGGTCGCTGGCGTCGACGACCATGAGGCCGGCGATGTGCACGTCGTCGTGCAGGTCGGTGTCGAACTTCAGCCCGCGTTCGCCGGGCGCGCAGCCGTCGCACGGCGCGCTCGCGAAATGATACTCGCGCACGAACTTCGCCACGTACGGCTGGTGGTTGAAGCCCTCACCGTGCTTGATCTTCGTGTCGGTCTCCGACGTGAGCTGGGCCAGCTTCGTGGAATCGTACGGCTTGCCGTCTTCGACGACGGAGAGAATGCCCGCCGCGACGGGGATGCCGTCCTGGAACACGACGTAGCGGCGCACGCTCGTCTGCTTATGCATGATCGGCGCTGAAATCTTCTGCGTCGACTCGGTGACCATCCCGAGGATGCCCTTCGAGTCGGCCCCGACAAGCGTCGCGACCCGCGCGGCCAGCGCATCGCCCTCAACCGGAGCGCCGGCGGCCGCGGGTACTGCTGCGGCGCTGCCCGCGAGCAGCACGAAAGCAAAGGCAGCAGTAAAAAATCGCGTTGTCATCGTTCCCTGAATCGTACGCCGGGACGGAAAGGTTCCACCTCCGCCCGCTTCTCGAGGCGGCGTAGCTGGGTTTGGTCGACCGGTAGGCGCTTGCCGGCGATCCGCACCGTAGCGGAGATTTATCGAGTTTCCGCTGCGGCCTCGCGCGTAGCGCGCTCGAGCTCTTCGGCATAGCGATGGTATTCGAGCGTGAACATCGGCGTGCTGAATTGGACGCGGCCGATCCGCCAATGGCGGATGTTGAACCGGCGAATGGTGCCGTCATCGTGGACGCCGACGCCTTCGAGCTTCGATGCCCACTTCGGTTGTCGTTTTGCGCCGGCCCAGCGCTCTTCGAGCTGTGCCTGCGCGTGCACGTCGACGGCTACGATCAACGTTGCGCCCGCGCCGTCCGGATACGGGCGCGCGTCGAGCACTCGCTTCCCGCGCGGGGCGACGATCGGAAACGACGTGTGCCGCCGCGCTTCCGCCAGCGTCATCCGCGGAAGGTCCACTTCATCGATGCGCGCGTGGCTGAAATCGTGGCCGGTCAGCCGTTTGAGCGTCGCGTAATACGCGGGCGTCATCCACTTGACGTGCTGTGGAACCGCCACGGCGAGCGCGGCTGCCAGCAGCGCGACGCCACCGGCGATCGCGATTACGGGACGCCGGCGATTCGGCGTGACCGTCGTGCGTTCGGCCGCAATGCGTGCGGCAATGCGCGCCAACGGCAGCGCGGGGACCGCGAATGCATCCACAGCGGTGCGGACGCGGCCGGCGAGCGGATCGGACGTCATGCGAATTCCTCGGAGACTCGTCCCGCGGCATCGAGAGCAGCGGCGAGGCGGCGACGGCCCAACGCGAGCCGAAAGCGAATGGTGGCGGCCGGCACGCCAAGCGCGAGCCCGATCTCGCGGCTCGACAGATCGTCGACGTACCGCAAAACGATCGGGACGCGCAGCCATAGCGGCAGCGTGCCGAGTGCGTGCAGCACGTCGAGCCGCTCCGCAAGCGCATCCTCGAAGCCGGGAGCGGTGCCGCGGTCGTCCGCTGCCGCGTCCGCGACGCATCGCCGCAGCGCGGTCGTCGCGGCGTTGACGACGATGCGCGTCGACCACGCCGGATACGCCGCGGGATCGCGCAGCGACGGCAGCCGGGTCGCGACGAGCACGAGCGCGTCCTGCGCGGCGTCTTCGGCGGTCGCGGCGTGCTGCGTGATGCCGGCGGCGAGCCGGAACGCGCGCGGCCACAGCGCGGTGAGCAGCCGATCGAGGGCGGCTCGATCGCCGTCGCGGGCGGCGCGGACGTCGGCGTGCGGATCGGTCACGTGCACAGGACGCGCTGCAAGCCCCCACGTGTTGGCGGCGGACCCCCCGCCCTCGCACGCGAACGCTGGAGGCCATGTCCACCGCCGAATCGCCGCACGACCACGCCTACCACCGCCTCGAGGCGATGCGGGACGAGTCGCTGGCGCCCGCAGGTGCGGACGCGAACGAAAAGCAGCGCGGGCGCGGCAAGCGCACCGCGCGCGAGCGGGTCGAAGCGCTGGTCGATCCGGGCTCGTTCGTGGAGCTGGACCGCTTCGCGGTGCATCGGACGACCGAGTTCGGGCTGGCGGAACGCTCCTTCCTCGGCGACGGCGTCGTCACGGGGCACGCCACGATCGACGGCCGCCAGGTCTTTTTGTTCTCGCAGGATTTCACCGTGCTGGGCGGATCGCTGGGCGAAGTGATGGCCGAGAAGATCTGCAAGGTGATGGACCTCGCGGTGCGCACGGGCTCGCCGATGATCGGGATCAACGACTCCGGCGGCGCGCGCATTCAAGAAGGCGTCGTGAGCTTGGGTGGCTACGCCGAGATCTTCTGGCGCAACGTGCAGGCGTCAGGCGTGATCCCGCAGATCAGCCTGGTCGCCGGGCCGTGCGCGGGCGGCGCGGTGTACTCACCCGCGATCACCGACTTCACGGTGATGGTCGAAGGCATCTCGCAGATGTTCATCACCGGGCCTGACGTGACGAAAACCGTGACCGGCGAGGACGTGAGCTTTGAAGAGCTCGGCGGCGCGATCACCCACGCGACCAAAAGCGGTGTCGCGTACCTCACCGCGGCCGACGAGGACGAGATGAACGAGCACTGCCGGCGGCTGCTCTCGTTCATCCCGTCGAACAATCTCGACGATCCGCCGCTCGTGCCCACCGACGACGATCCGCTGCGCCTCGTGCCCGAGCTCGACGACCTGATCCCCGACTCGCCGAACAAACCGTACGACATCCTCGATGCAATCGTGGGCGTGGTCGACGACGGCGATTTCTTCGAGATCCAGCCGCTGTGGGCCCAGAACATCGTGATCGGCTTCGGCCGCATCGGCGGCCGCAGCGTGGGCATCGTCGCAAACCAGCCGAAGTTCTTGGCCGGCGTGCTGGACACCACCGCGTCGATCAAGGCGGCGCGGTTCGTGCGCTTCTGCGACGCGTTCAACGTGCCGCTGCTGACGTTCGTCGACGTGCCGGGGTTCTTGCCGGGGACGGGCCAGGAATGGGGCGGCATCATCAAGCACGGCGCGAAGCTGCTGTACGCGTTTGCGGAAGCAACGGTCCCGATGATCACGGTGATCACGCGCAAGGCATACGGCGGCGCCTACGACGTCATGGCGTCCAAGCACATCCGCGCGGACTTCAACTTCGCGTGGCCGACGGCGGAGATCGCGGTGATGGGCGCAAGCGGGGCGGTGAAGATCCTGAGCCGCCGCGAGATCGCGGACGCGCCTGATCCTGAAGCGAAAGCGGTGGAGCTGACCGACGAGTACACGGAGCACTTCGCAAACCCGTTCATCGCCGCGCAACGTGGATATGTCGACGACGTGATCAACGCCAGCGAGACGCGGCGTGCGGTGTCACGGGCGCTGGATGCGCTGGCAAACAAGCGCGTCGAACGGCCACGTCGCAAGCACGGAAACATACCGCTGTGAGGATCGTGCGCTCGCCTGGCAGCGGAAAATATCGCTCTGCTCGGCAGGCAGGGCGAGCAAGGTCCTGAATTCCGAGGTACGCGGCGCCCGCGAGGAACGAAAGGGCAAAACGATGAGCATCCAGGCACGCCAAGAGCTTGCGGACATTCTCCAGTTTTCGGACAACACGCAGAAGCCCGATCTGCTCGATCCGAACAAGACCAATCCGCTGTTGATTCAAATGCTGCTCGACGTCGCGCACCGCTGCCGGCGCCCGATCCTGATCACCGCGCTCACGACGGATCATCCGACCATCGACGGCGGGCCGGGAACGCACGGTCACACGCAAGGGTTCGCATTTGACGGCTGGTCCGCGACCGGTGGTGACCCCGGCGTGGCGGACCTGTTGCGCGCGCTCGCGGCAAGCCCGTACGTGTGGACCGTCGGTGCGGGCGGCGTCGCGAAAAACTTCCTCGCCGGGATCAACTTTCCGAACGACGGCAAATTCATCTACTTCCTCGATAACAACCAGGATCACGTCCACGCGCAGGCCGGGAATGCCAACGGCGCGGGCCTCCGCTAGCACGCTCGCCGCCGGGGGGAGGGTTGTGCGACCCTGGCGCATGATCGTCCGTCCTCGTGGGATTGCTTGACGGAAAGACCATCCTCGTCACCGGGGTCGCCAACCGGTGGTCCATTGCGACCGGGATCGCGCGGCAGCTGCACGCGCACGGGGCGCGGCTGATCCTGACTTATCAGGGGGAGCGGGTCGAGGACGCCGTGCGCAGCCATGCCGAAGAGTTCGGGGGCGCCGCCGTGTTCGAGTGCGACGTCACCACCGACGACTCGCTGCGTGCGCTCGCCGAGGGCATCGGGAAGATCGACGGGCTCGTGCACTCGATCGCGTTCGTGAAGAAAGAAGACCTTTCCGGAAAGGTCTACACCACCTCGCGCGACGGGTTCGCGATGGCGATGGACATCAGCGCGTACTCCCTCATCGCGCTCGTCGGTCACCTCAACGACAATCTCAACGACGGTTCGTCCGTCATGGCGCTGACGTATCTCGGCTCGGGACAGATCGTGCCCAACTACAACATCGCCGGGATCGCGAAGGCCGCGCTCGAATCGACGGTTCGCTATCTTGCGTTCGATCTCGGCGCGCGCGGCATTCGCGTGAACGCGATCTCGGCCGGGCCGATCAAAACGGCGTCGTCCCGTCAGGTCGCCGGGTTCTCGGCGATGCCTGCGAAGGTCGGGGCGGCGTCGCCGCTCAAGCGTAACGTCACCGCCGACGACGTCGGAAACTGCGCGGTCTATCTCGCGTCCGATCTTTCGTCGCAAATTACGGCGGACGTGCATTTCGTTGACGCCGGTTATCATGCGATGGGCATGTATCCCGAGGCCGCTCAGAGCTGATGCACGTTCCGACCGCCGACGAGCTCGCCGCGATCGCAGCCGCGTACGTCGTGCTGACGGCGGCCACCGATACGCCCGCGCAGCCCCACGCGTCGCGCTGGAGCTTGGCGGGACGGTTACCCGACGTCGACGATCGGCGCGTGCGGTTCGCCGCGACGCCGGCATCGCGCTGGAACGCCGCCGGACGGCTCGATGGCTGACGCGCCGTTCGCGAAGATCCTCGTCGCGAACCGCGGTGAGATCGCAATCCGCGTGATGCGCAGCGCGAAGGAACTCGGCTGCGCGACGGTCGCCGTCTACTCCGACGCCGACCGCGATGCGCTACACGTTCGCTACGCCGATGAGGCGTACCATCTCGGACCCGCGGCGCCGTCGCAGTCGTACCTCAACGCCGACAAGCTGCTCGATGTCGCGCAGCGCGCGGGTGCCGATGCGATCCATCCCGGCTATGGCTTCTTCGCCGAGAACGCCGCGTTCGCACGGCGTGTGATCGCCGCCGGAATCGCGTGGATCGGGCCGCACCCCGACGCGATCGACGCCATGGGCGACAAAGTGCGTGCGCGGCAGGCGATGGTCGCAGCGGGCGTGCCGGTCGTGCCGGGCGGAACCGAGGCGATCCCCGACGTTGCCGGCGCGCACCTCGCGGCGGAGAAGTTCGGCATGCCGCTCGCGCTCAAGGCCTCGGGCGGCGGCGGCGGCAAGGGGCTGAAGGTCGCGCGCACCATCGACGAGATCGAGTCGGCGTTCACGACCGCGGCGCGCGAGGCGACCGCGTACTTCGGCAACGGCACGATCTACGCGGAACGGTATCTCGAGAATCCGAAGCACGTCGAGCTGCAGATCCTCGCCGACAAGCACGGCAACGTGCTGCACGTCGGCGAACGCGACTGCTCGCTGCAGCGCCGCCATCAGAAGCTTTGGGAGGAAGCGCCGGCGCACATCGCGCCCGCGGTGCGCGAAGGCTTGCGTGCCGCCGGCGTGCAGGCTGCCAAGGCGATCGCGTACGACTCCGTCGGCACGATCGAATGCCTCGTCAGCGGCGATGCGTTCTACTTCCTCGAGATGAACACGCGCATCCAGGTCGAGCATACCGTCTCCGAAGAGGTGTCGGGGATCGATCTCGTGCGCGAGCAGATCCTCGTCGCTGCGGGACGCCCGCTGTCGTTTTCACAGGGCGAGGTGGATGCGGGCTTCCGCGGGCACGCGATCGAGGTGCGCGTGAACGCGGAGGACCCGGCGCAGAATTTCCGGCCCGCGCCCGGTACGGTCGAGCGCTACAAAGAGCCGGGCGGCTTCGGCGTGCGCGTCGACTCCGCAGCGTACCCCGGCTTTGCGATCACGCCCGACTACGACTCGATGATCGCGAAGCTCATCGTGTGGGCGCGCGACCGCGACGAGGCGCTGGCGCGGCTCGCGCGCGCGATCGACGAGTACACGATCACCGGCGTCCCGACGACGCTGCCGCTGCTGCGCGCGCTGTGCGACTTCGGCCCGGTGCGCGACGCGTCGTACGGCACGGCGACGCTCGAACCGTTCGCGGCCTCGTTGGCGGCGTCTACGTCGAACGGCGTTGCGCACGGTGAGGTCACCCTTCGACGAGCTCAGGGTGACACTGGCGCCGACGACGACGACACGATCCGGGTGGAGGTCAACGGGCGGCTCTTTCGCGTCCGGTTTGTCGACTTGCCCGTTCCGCGTGGAACCGCGAACCCAGGCGGCGCCGGCGGGCGCGGCACCCCTCCGAAGAAGGGCGGCACCACGCGCAAGTCCACCGCCGCTGCGGGGAACGACGTAATCTCGCCGATGCACGGCGTCGTCGTCGAAATTGCCGTCGCGCAGGGTGCGAGCGTGAACGAAGGCGACGTCGTCGCGGTGATCGAGGCGATGAAGATGATGAACGAGATTCGCGCGCACAAGACGGGCACCATCGCAACGGTCCACGTCGCCGCAGGCGTAACGGTCGAGGCACGGACGCCGCTCGTCACGATCACGTGAAGCGCGACCCGCTCACCGTCGTCGTTCGCATAGGGCTGGCGATCGGCGGCGCGATCGACGCCTATGTCGGCGTCCTGTCGCTGTTCGCGCCGCAGCTCATCCAGCCGCTGCTCGACATCCCCGTCAAGGACCCGACCGTCGTTCAGATCGCCGGCGGCGAGTTCGTCGTCGCGGCGCTGGTGTACGCGCTGGCGTTCCGCGATCCCGCACGCTTCCGCGTACTGCTCTGGCTATGCG
>JALZBE010000159.1 GCA_030947665.1 Vulcanimicrobiota bacterium
ACGCGCACCTGCTCGAACCGCTCGGCACCGGTTGCCGGCTCGGCTCGCACCGCGTCATCGAGCCCAAGGGCGCGCTGCCGCAAGCCGCGTGGCGCATCGACAACACGCCGCGCGCGTATGCCAACGAGATCCTGTGCGACGTCGAGACGCTCAACGTCGACTCCGCGTCGTTCAAGCAGATCAGCGACGCGTGCGGCGCCGACCCGGTCGCGATCGCCGCGCACATCCTGGGCATCGTGACCGAGCGCGGCAAGCAGCACAACGCCGTGACGGGCAGCGGCGGGATGTTCATCGGGCGCGTGCGTGAGATCGGGCCGGCGCTCGCGTCGCGCGACGACGTCGCGGTCGGCGACCGCATCGCGTCGCTGGTGTCGCTGACGCTGACGCCGCTGTGTCTGCACGAGATCGAGTCCGTCGACGTCGCGACCGGCCAAGTGCGCGTGCGCGGCACGGCGATCCTCTTCGAGAGCGGCATCTACGCGCGGCTGCCGGACGACCTGCCCACCGATGTCGCGCTCGCCGTATTGGACGTCGCCGGCGCGCCCGCGCAAGTGCGGCGCCTCGCGAAACTCGGCGAGACCGTCTGCGTGATCGGCGCCGACGGCAAGTCCGGTTTGCTGGCATGCGCGCAAGCGCGCGAGCAGGTCGGACCCGACGGCCGCGTGGTCGGTATCGTGCCCGCCGGCGGTTCGCCCGCGGGGCAGCTCCTCGTCGAGCACGGCTACGTCGACCACCTCGCCGTCGCCAACGCGTGCGACACGCTCGCGGTGCTCGAAGCGCTGCCCGACGCGTTGCCGCTGCTCGCCGACCTCGTCGTCAACTGCGTCAACGTCTGCGGGACGGAGCTCGCGTCGATCCTGTGCTGCAAGGACGGCGGCACGGTGTACTTCTTCTCGATGTCGACGTCGTTCACCGCTGCCGCGCTGGGCGCGGAAGGCGTCGGCAAAGACGTCAACATGATGGTCGGCAACGGCTACGCGAAAGGCCACGCCGCGGTCGCGCTGCAAACGCTGCGCGACCACCCGCCGATCAAAGACTACTTCGTCGCGCGGTACGGCGCGCGATGACCCCAGGAGACATTCCGGTCGTGCACCACCACGTCAAACCGCCCGTCGATCCGGCGCTGCTCGAACACCGCAACCTGCGGGGCGGCGAGTTCTGGCGCACCATCCCCGCGTACGAAGACGTCGACGAGAAGACGTTCCTCGACCACATCTGGCAAGGCCGCAAGTCGGTGAAGACGCCGGAGGAATTGTTCGAGACGATCGGCGAGATCGTCGACCCGACGTTCCTCGAGGATGCCAAGGAAGGCTTCCGCCGCGCGCCGATGGCGGTGCGCGTGTCGCCGTATGCGATCGCGACGATCGACTGGACGCAGCCGTACGAAGACCCGATCCGCCGGCAATTCATCCCCGTCGCGTCGAAGCTGCTGCCGGATCATCCGCGCCTGACGCTGGACTCGCTGCACGAGCAGGAGGACGCGCCGGTGCAAGGCCTGACGCACCGCTACGTCGACAAGGCGCTTTTTCTGCCGCTGCAGACGTGCCCGGTGTACTGCCGCTTCTGCACGCGCTCGTACGCGATCGGCCCCGACACCGAGTCGGTCGACAAAGCCTCGCTCGCGAAAACGCCCGACCTGTGGAAACAGGCGTTCGCGTACATCGCGTCGCGGCCGGAGATCGAAGACATCGTCATCTCGGGCGGCGACGTGTATCAGCTCGCCGCGAAGAACGTCACGCTGATCGGCGAGTCGCTGCTCGCGATCCCGCACGTGCGCCGCATGCGCTTTGCGACCAAAGGCCCGGCAGTGATGCCGATGAAGATCCTCACCGACAAACCGTGGGTCGACGCGCTGACCGGCGTCGTCGAGAACGGCCGCAAGCTGGGCAAGGACGTCGTGCTGCACACGCACTTCAACACGCCCACCGAGATCACCGAGATCACGCGCCAGGCGATGGACGTCCTGTTCCAGCGCGGCATCACGGTACGCAACCAGAGCGTGCTGATCCGCGGCGTCAACGACGACGCCCAGCGCATGACGACGCTCGTGAAGCGCCTGTCGTGGATCAACGTGCACCCGTACTACGTCTACATGCACGACCTCGTGAAGGGCGTCGAGGAGATGCGCACGCGCGTCCAAACGTCGATCGACCTGGAGAAATTCGTGCGCGGCACGACGGCCGGCTTCAACACGCCGCTGTTCATCTGCGACGCCCCCGGCGGCGGCGGCAAACGCGACATCCACAGCTTCGACTACTACGACCGCGAGAACGGCATCGTCGTCTACAGCGCGCCCAGCGTGAAGCCGGGGCAGTCGTTCCTGTACTTCGACCCGATCGACACGCTGGCGCCCGAGGCGCAAGCGCGCTGGGCGGTCCCGGCGCTCCAGGACGAGATGATCCGCGAAGCGGTCGCCCACGCAGGCGGAAAGGTCGCCGCACTCGCGTAAGCCCACCGCGATGCTGGTCAATGCGGTGACATACGCGTTTCCCCAGGACAAGGCCGATGAGGTCGAGCGGCTGCTGCGCGAGCTCGGCGATGCGTCGCGCCGCGAAGCCGGCTGCGCGGGATTTGACGTGTGCCGCGGCGGCGCCGAGAGCCCCGGGACCTTCGTGCTCTTCGAGAAGTGGCGCGACCAGGCGGCGCTCGACGCGCACTATGCGACCGAGCACTTCACGCGGCTCGGTGCCAACGGCATTCGGCCTCTGGCCACCAGCCGTAACGCCGTGAAGGGCACGCTGGTCGAATAGCCGTGCGCGTCTGCGTCTACTGCGGGTCGTCCGCCGGGAACGATCCGCGCTTCGCCGCGGTTGCGCGCGCGTTCGGCGCCGCGCTCGCGCGCGCGGGCATCGGCGTGGTGTACGGCGGCGGGCGCATCGGGCTGATGGGCGCGGTCGCGGATGCAGCACTCGAAGCGGGCGGCGAGGTCATCGGGATCATCCCGCGCTTTTTGCAAGAGCGGGAGGTCGCGCACCGCGGCGTCGATCTGCGCGTGGTCGAGTCGATGCACGAGCGCAAGCAGCTCATGTCGGAGTTGTCGGACGCGTTCGTCGCGCTGCCCGGCGGTTTCGGAACGTTCGAAGAGTTCTTCGAGATCGTCACGTGGGTGCAGTTGCGGCTGATCGACGCGCCGTGCATCATCGCCAACGTCGACGGCTACTATGATGCGCTCGTCGCGCTGATCGACGGAGCCGTCGCGAACGGCTTCATCAACATGACCAACCGCGCGATCGTCGAGTCGTACGCGAGCCTCGACGAGGTGATCGCGCGATTGACACGCTAAAGCAAACTGCATGAGGACGCTGAGTTCGTGAGCCGCGCGAGCCGGCGCGAGAAAGCCGAAGGCGAGCTCGAACACTTGGAAGGGCGCTTTCGCGAGCGCCTCGTCGCCGCGCTCCACGCATGCCGCGACGGCCGTGGGGGTCTGTTCGGTCAAAGCGACCCTGCCGCGCAGCGCGCGCTCGACCGTGCCGCCGCGAGTCGCACCGTACCCGCCGATGTAGCTGTTCTCTTGGCGCTCGGTGACGAGATCGACGCGCTGCGGTCGTCGTTGGGCTTTACCGATGGCAACGCGTTGTACGGTCGCCTGAAATCGTACCGCCGCTTGCGCACGGAGAGCGCACCCGGCGAGCCGAGGCTTGCGCAGCAGTTTCTCGACGAGCTCAAAGCCGCCGATGCGCGGGTAGACGGAGCTTCATGAACGGACGTACGCTCGACGCCGGCGGGGCCGGCACCATCGCGCTCGGCGATCTCACCGTCAACCGGCTCGGGTTCGGCGCGATGCGGCTCACCGGCACCGGCGTGTGGGGGGCGCCCAAGGATCGCGCCGGCGCGCTCGCGGTGCTGCGCCGCGCGGTCGAGCTCGACGTGAACCTCATCGACACCGCGGATTCCTACGGCCCGCACGTCGACGAAGAGCTCATCGCCGAAGCGCTGCACCCATATCCCGCCGGGCTCGTCGTCGCAACGAAAGCGGGCTGGCAGCGTCCCGGCCCGGGCCAGTGGGTGCCCGACGGCCGGCCGGAGCATCTGCGCGACGCCGTGCACGGCAGCTTGCAGCGGCTGAAGCTCGAGCGCATCGATTTGCTGCAATTCCACACGCCCGATCCGAAGGTGCCGTTCGAAGACTCGGTCGGCGCGCTCGCGGAACTACAGCGCGCGGGGAAGATCCGCCATCTCGGGTTGTCCAACGTCGACGTCGATCAAATCGAGCGCGCGCGCCGCATCACGGCGATCGTATCGGTGCAGAACCGGCTCGCCGCCGACGGCACCGACGACGACGAAGAGCGCGACGTGCTGGCTTACTGCGAACGCAACGCGATCGCGTACTTGCCGTGGGCGCCGCTGGGCGGCGGTTCGCTGCGCGCCGGCGCATTCGCGGCCGCCGCGCGCGCGCACGGTGCGACGGTGAACCAAGTCGCGCTCGCATATCTGCTGCGGCGCTCGCCAGTCATCACGCCGATCCCGGGCACGTCATCGCTCGCGCACCTCGAAGAGAACGTCGCCGCCGCGTCGCTCGCGCTGAGCGCCGACGAGATGGAAGCACTCGGCAACGTCTAGGAAACGCTACATCTGAACCGACATCGTCCGTAATACCGTTGCCGTGCCGCCCACGTATGTTGCTTGCGGGCGCACGCGCACGATCAGCTCGCTCGGTGCCGGTTTCGGCGACAGCGCACCCTGGAGAAAGCGGTAGTCCGCGCTCTCCTGGCCGTGCGCGAGGTAGCCGCCGAGCAGGCCCGCAGCCATGCCGGTGGCCGGTTCTTCGGGGATACCGTAGCGCGGTGCGAACATGCGGACCGTCGCGTCGTAGCCGCGTTCGCCGCGCGCGAAGACGTAGATTCCGATCGCGTCGGGCGGCTCGGTGAGCGTCTCGATCGCGTGCTGGTCCGGCACCGCGCTCGCGAGCGCGTCGTGCGTCGTTTCGACCAGCACGAAACGGACACCGTGGTCGGCGAGCACCGGCTCGCGCACGATCGTATCCGCGGCGATGCCCAGCGCGGCTGCCAGCTCGGCGGTCTGCGCGAAGGGCGCGATCTTCGGGCGCGGCTGTTCCATGAACACTGCCGCGTCCTCGACGGTGATCTCGCGGTCGCCGATGATCGTGCGCTTCGTCGCGCGCCCGGCGTGCAGCGCGCCGCGCTGCGCGAGTAGCGCGAACGTCGCGACGGTCGCGTGACCGCAATCCGGAACCTGCTTGTTCGGCGTGTAGAACGCGACTTCGAACACACCGTCACCCGCGTCCCGCACGAACGCCGTCTCGGAGAGCGCGACCGACGCCGCGATGCGCTGACGCTCGTCATGCGAGAGCGTGTCCGCGCCGAGCACGACGCCGGCGAGGTTCCCGCCCGCGCTGTCCTTGGTGAATGCCGCGACGATCTCGACGTCCACGGTGCGGGCGGCTGTGCTGCTTTGCGTCATGCGATCATCGAACCGCATCGGCGACGGCGTAAGAAGGTCCACTGCGCATGGCCCAAGTGGGCCACTTCGGCGAAGTGGCCTAGCCGAGCCGGCGCGCTTGTTACCAGCGCCGGCGCAGCAGCAGCTCCGTGTGCTCGCGCTCGAAGCTGTCGCTGAACTTCTCGTTCACCAGGCTGAGATCGGGTTTCGGCTTGAGACGAACGGCGACCGTGTCGACAATGCGTTTCAGCGCGGTCGATACGTTGGCGTGGTGGCGGTATTCGGCGGCGCTACGCGCGTCGCGGTCTTGAACGTGCACAATTATCCTCCGGGCAACGCGACTCGCGCGTTGCACCCGTCATGACCCTACTGTTCGGCCGTGGGTTGCATCATGCAAGTCACTTGGGATGCAAGGTCCGATTCCGTCGCGCTGGCTGGGCCACTTTGGCGAAGTGGTATGGTGCCCGGACCGCGAACCACTCGCGGATGCGGGAGACCACGCGACCCGACCGGTTCCTCGCGCTGAGCTCGCTCGACGTCGACGTCGGGCGGCGCGGCACCATCCGCACGCAGCTGCTCGAGCAGCTTCGCACTGCGATCCGCGATCTGCGATTGCCGTCCGGCGCGCGGCTGCCGTCGACGCGCGCCGTCGCGCAACGCTTGCGCATCTCGCGCAGCACGGTGACCGACGTGTTCGATCAGTTGCTCGCCGAAGGCTATCTCGTCGCGCGGCACGGCGCGGGCACGTACGTGTCGCCGGCGGTGCGCGCCGCGCCCGAACGCGTCCGCTCGGCGTCGCCATCGACGTCGTGGGAGCGCGTCTCGCGGCGCGGCAAACTGTTCGCCGACATCACGACGCGCTCGCGCTACACCGCGAAGGAGGCCCGTGCGTTCCAACCGGGCGTGCCCGCGGTCGATCTCTTTCCGTTCGGGACGTGGT
>JALZBE010000160.1 GCA_030947665.1 Vulcanimicrobiota bacterium
TTCGAATCCGAGGGGCGGTACCATCTCCCCGTAGCTCAGTGGAAGAGCGTGCGTTTCCGAGGCGCATGAGCGCGAGTTCAATTCTCGCCGGGGAGTCCATCGTTCGGGAGGAGCCAGCCGGGACGGCGACGGGTTTTGGCCCCGTCATGACGTGGTTCGACTCCACGCTCCCGAACCAACACGCGCGCGAAGCAAACGAGGAATTGCACCGGACTTTTAATTCGGATACGGTCGGTTCGAATCCGACCGCGCGCACCAGTACGTCCACGTGGTGAAGCGGTCAACACCGCAGTCTGCAAAACTGCTATTCGCCCGTTCGAGTCGGGCCGTGGACTCCACGCCCGTGTGGCTCATTAGGATGAGCGCCGCTTTCGTAAAGCGGAAACAGCCGGTTCGAATCCGGCCATGGGCTTCTATCTCGGAAGGTGCCGCCCGTGGCCGGGCACTCAGTCTTGAAAACTGACGCGGACGCGGCTCAGACCCGCGGGGGATCGATACCTACACCTTCCGCCATGCTCTCGTAGTGTAGTGGTCTGCACGGCGGATTGTCGATCCGCGAGTACGAGTTCAATCCTCGTCGGGAGCGCCAGTCCGGTTCGTCTATCGGTAGGACCACTGTTTTTCACGCAGTAGAGGCGGGTTCGACTCCCGCACCGGGTACCAATCATCCCGCCGCAGCTTGTTGGCGAAGCACCGCCCCGATAAGGCGGAGACAGCGTGTTCGATTCACGCGGGCGGGACCAATTCCAATTTCCGGTCGTGATGTAGTGGTAGCCTGGGGCCGTGCCAAGGCTCGAGCGCGGGTTCGATTCCCGCCGTCCGGACCAATTGCCGGCGTTGCATAGTGGCAATGCCGCTGCCTTCCACGCAGAAGTCGCGGGTTCGATTCCCGCCGCCGGCCCCAATTATCTCACCACCCGCGCACACATCCACGACGAAAGGAGGCGGTCCCGCATGTCAGATGTTCTCTTGCTCAACTTCACGTACGAGCCGCTCGGGATCGTCGATCTCGCGCGGGCCGTGCGGCTGCTCTTCGCGCGTAAAGTCGAGGTCGTGCACCGCGGCGACCGCGACATCCGCACCACGTCGATCGCGTTTCCGCTGCCGTCGGTCGTGCGCATGCTTTACTACGTTCGGCGCGCGCGCAAGCGCGTCGCGCTGACGAAGAAGAACGTGCTGCTCCGCGACGACTACACATGCGTGTACTGCGGGACGCGGGGAAGCAGTCACGACATGACGGTCGACCACGTCGTGCCGCGCAGCCGCGGCGGCAGCTCGGCGTGGGAGAACCTCGTGGCGTGCTGCTCGGCCTGCAACGCGCGCAAGCGCGACCGCACGCCGGCCGAGGCGCGCATGCCGCTGCGCCGCGCGCCGCGCGAACCGCGGTGCATCCCGTGGCTCGTCGTTCGCCGCAACACGGCGCCCGATGAGTGGGGCAAGTATCTAGCGCTCTACAACGTCGGGATCGAGGAGCGGACGGAGGTTCCGGCGCTCGGGACGGCATAAACGCGGCGCAGGGAGGGAACGGAACGGCGTGAGGTCGGCCAGGTGAGGATACGGACCCAGGCGGTGCTGTTGAGCGTCGTGCCGCTGACCTTCCTCATCGTCCTGTTCTTCATCGCCAGCATTCTTCAGGCCAAGACGGATCAGACCGCGACCTGGTCGCAGCGCTCGACGAACACGCTCAAGCAGTCGGAGCAGATCGCGAAGTCGATCGGCGACGCCAACAATAGCATCGCCGAGTACACGACGAAAAAACAAGTCCCGGCAAGCCTCGCCGGTTACGACACCGCGCGGAACGGACTGCCGGCGAAGATCGCCGCACTGCGCCGGCTGGTCGCCGGCGAGCCGGGCCAAGATGCACGGGCCGTTCGGTACGGCCGGGCCACGGACGGCCTGATGGGCGTGTTGACGCGCTTTCTCTCGGTTTGGAAAACGGGCAAGAAGGCGAAGGCGCAGGCCGAGGTCTCCTCGCCGCAAACCCGCAAGATCGTCGCCGAGTTTACCGCGGCGCGGCACGACTTCGAGGAGACCGAGCGCGTCCGGGCGCTGAGCCGCTATGATGCGCTGCACCGGGATTTGGAGCAGCTCGGCAGGGCGTTCCTCGCGTCGTCGATCGCCGGCATCATTTTGACGCTGTTCGTCACCGCGCGCTTCGGGTTGCGGATCGCGCGACGATTGCGCCAGCTCGCGGAAAACGCGCGCCGCCTTGGGCGTGGCGACCAGACCGCGCCCATCGGCGGGCGCGATGAAATCGCGGACTTGGACGAGACCTACCATGAGATGACGCAGCGGCTCCAGGAGACGCTGCATGAAAAGGAAGCGGCGCTCGACGCGTTCGACCGCGCGCATCACGTCGCATCGACGCTGCAAAGAGCGCTGCTGCCGCAAGGCTTGCCGGAGATCGCCGGCATCGAGTTCGAGGGCGTCTACGAATCCGGCAAGACCGAAGCGCAGGTGGGCGGCGACTGGTACGACGCTGTCCGGCTCGCCGACGGCCGCGTGCTCGTGTCCATCGGGGACGTCGCGGGCAGCGGTTTGCAGGCCGCCGTCATCATGGCCGCGATGCGCGAGGTGATCCGCGGCGTCGCGCAAGTCTACGCCGATCCGGCGACGATGATCGACGCCGCGGACCGCACGCTCAAGTCCGAGCACCCTGACAGCCTCGTGACGGCGTTCGTGGCGGTGTTCGATCCGATCGCGCGCTCGCTGTCATACTGCTCCGCCGGCCACCCGCCGCCGCTGCTGCGCACGCTGGACGGCACGGTAATCGAGCTGCCGTCGCAAGGGCTGCCGCTGGGGATTCGCGCGCGCGACGATATCGACGCGCGGGTCACGCAGATCCCCGACGGCGCGACCGTGCTCTTCTATACCGACGGTCTCACCGAGTCGACGCGCGACGTCGTCGCAGGCGAGCAGCGGCTGCGCGAGGCGTTGGAGGACCCACTCATCGCGTCGCAGCCGAACCTCGCTCAGGCGATCTACGACGAGGTGCTGCGCGACGGCACGCACGACGACGTGGCGATCCTCGCGATGCGTCTCGACGGCAGCCGCACCGGCAGCGCGACCGAAGTCGTGGGCCAGCATTTCCGCCGCTGGGTGTTCGATACCGCTGACCACGCGACCGCGCAGCGCTCGCGCGCCGTGTTCGCCGCGGTGCTGGGCGAAGGCGCCATGCTCGACGAGGACGTGTTCACCTCCGAGTTGATCTTCGGCGAGCTGTTGAGCAACACGGTGCGCTACGCGCCCGGCCCGGTTGAAGTCGTGCTCGACTGGACGGAGACGTCGACCGCGATCCTGCACTTCCTGGACTCCGGGCCGGGCTTCGTGCTGATGCCGCGGCTGCCGTCCGACTTGCTGAGCGAGCGCGGCCGCGGCCTGTTCCTGAGCTGGTCGATGGCGGAAGATTTCAACGTCACCAAGCGCGCGGACGGCGGCGCACACGCGCGCGTCGTCCTGTCGCCACGCCGCAAGCGCGGCCGTGACGGCGTCGCCGCGCGGCCGGACGCGGTTCGTACGACCGACACCGTCGCGTGAGCGTGCGCGACCGGTTCGAGCGCGACGGCTTCGTCGTCTTGCCCGATTTCAAGTCGGCCGCGGACGTCGCGGAATTGCGCGCCCGCGCCGCGCGGATCGTCGACGCATTCGATCCTGCGAACGCGACGGCGATCTTCACCACGCGCGACGAATCGACGAAATCCGACGCGTACTTCTTGACCTCGGGCGACAAAATCCGGTGCTTTTTCGAAGAGGAGGCCTTCGACGGATCGGGCGCGCTGCGCCAGCCCAAAGAGCTGTCGATCAACAAGATCGGGCACGCCATGCACGATCTCGATCCGGTGTTCGAACGCTTCTCGCGCGATCCGCGGCTGCACGACCTCGCGCTCGAGCTCGGCCTCGCCGAACCGCGCGTCTACCAGAGCATGTATATCTTCAAGCAGCCGCGGATCGGCGGCGAGGTGCGCTGGCATCAGGACGCGACGTACTTCGACACCGACCCGGTCAGCGTGACGACGCTGTGGTTCGCGCTCGAACGCGCCGACCGCACCAACGGCTGCCTGTGGGTGCAGCGCGGCGGCCACCGCACGCCGCTACGCGAGCGCTTCGTCGTCGACGGCGACGGTGCGCGATTGGAGCGCATCGATCCGGCGCCGTGGCCGTCGGACGACGTCGCCGAGGCGGTCGAAGTGGAGGCGGGGACGCTGGTCGTCATGCACGGACGGCTCCCGCACTACAGTGCGCCGAACCGTTCGGCGACGTCGCGGCACGCGTACACGCTGCACGCCGTCGACGCGCGCGCGCGGTATTCCCCGGCGAACTGGCTCCAGCGCGACGCGGCGTTTCCCCCCCGCGGATTCGTCTAGCGAGCGGCGCGGTGCACGACATCAGCGCGACCACGTTCAGCTTTCCGAACGAGGGCGTCGACGTCATCGGCGAACGGCGGCTGCCCGACGCGGCGCCGAAGGCGATCGTCGTGATCGCACACGGAATGGCGGAGCACGCGGCGCGTTATGCCCGCTTCGCCGGCGAACTCGCGACCGGCGGCTATGCGGTATACGCGCCCGATCATCGCGGGCACGGGCGTACCGCGGGCGGCGACGACTGCTTGGGCTGGGCCGGGGGCGACGGCTGGAACGGAATGCTGCGCGATCTCGACCGGCTCGCGGCGCTCGTCGCGCAGCGCCATCCGGGCGTGCCGCTGTTTCTGTTGGGGCACAGCATGGGCTCCGTGTTGGCGCAGCGCTTCGCGCAGCTCCATGGCGACCGCCTTGCGGGGCTGATCCTGTCGGGCTCGTTCGGCGGCGCGCCGAACATCAACGCCGGGATCGCCGTCGCACGCGTGTTGCGCCTGCTGCGCGGCGACCGCGCGCCGTCGCCGTTGCAGCGCACGATGTTCGCAGGCTTCAACAAAACGTTCACCCCGCAGCGCACGGGCTTCGAGTGGCTGAGCCGCGACGACGCCGAGGTGCGAAAGTACGCCGACGACCCGTGGTGCGGGTTCACGTTCTCGAACCGCTTCCTTGTGGACATGCTGCGCGGCTACGCCGAGTCGTGGAAGGCCGCGAACGAACGCCGCATCCCCGTTGCGCTGCCGGTGCTGTTCTTCTCGGGCGCGCTCGACCCGGTAGGCGCGAACACGCGCGCGGTGACCGCGCTCGCGGAGCGCTATCGTGCGCTGGGCCTGCGCGACGTGCAGGTGACGTTCTATCCCGGCGCTCGCCACGAGACGCTCAACGAGACCAACCGCGACGAGGTGGTGCGCGACGTCATGGCCTGGCTCGACGCGCGGGTCTAGTCCAGGAAGATGTCTTCTCCGAGCGGGGTTCCCGGCACCATCGCGTAGCCCGCGAAGTCAACGACGCCGTGCGCGCGCAGGACGTCTTCGTCGATGTAGGTGTTGCCGGTGTTGGTGCGCGCGTCGCCGTCCAAAATCACATATGCCGCGTCGGCGACGATCTCGGGCTTGCGCGACGCGCGGATCACCGCGTCGCCGCCCAGCAGGTTTTGGACCGCCGCCGTCGCGATGACCGTCTTCGGCCACAGCGCGTTCGCGGCGATCCCGCGCTCGCGGAATTCCGCCGCGAAGCCGAGCGTCAGCAGCGTCATACCATATTTCTTGAACGTGTAGGCGGGCGCGCTGCCGACCCACTTCGACGCCAGCGCGATCGGCGGCGACAGCGTGAGCACGTGCGCGTTGGCGGATTTCTCGAGGTGCGGCAGCGCGGCGCGCGTGACGAGGTACGTGGCGCGCGGACCGATCGCCGTCATGAGGTCGAAGGCCTTCGCGTCGACCTGCGCCGTGCCGCCCAGCCGGATCGCGCTCGCGTTGTTCACCACCACGTCGATCCCGCCGAACCGTTCAACGGCGGCGGCGACCGCGTGCGCGATCTGCGCCTCGTCGCGCACGTCACACTGCACCGCCAGCGCTGTGCCGCCCGCGGCTTCGATCTCGGCGGCAGCCGTGTGGATCGTCCCCGGCAGCTTGGGATGCGGCTCGACGGTTTTCGCGACGACGACCACATTCGCGCCGTCGCGCGCGGCACGCAATCCGATCGTTAAACCGATCCCACGGCTTGCGCCGGTGATGAACAGCGTCTTGCCGGCCAGGCTCATCCGCGCGCGCCGCGCGTGAAGAACGCGTTCATCGCCGCGCGCGCTTCGTCCGAGCCGAGCCGCTCGCGAAAGGCCGTGCCCTCGCGCTGGATCGCGGCGACGATCGTGTCGCGGTCGTAGGTGACGAGACGTTTCGTCGCGCGCACCGCTTCGCGCGGCTTCGCGGCGATCGCGCGCGCCGCGGCATCGGCGTGCGCGTCGAGCTCGTCGTCGGCGACGACC
>JALZBE010000161.1 GCA_030947665.1 Vulcanimicrobiota bacterium
GGGCGCGCCCTCGCCGCCGCGAATCGCACCGAGATGTCCTTCATCGAAGCTGTCGTACCTCCCGACTCGTTGCTACGCGACATGCTGCCGCTGGTCAGCTCGATGCTTTCCTGAAGCGCAGCGTGCGTTCGCACGATCCGGTGAGACGACAAACGAGCGATGCAGATCGGAATCTTCATGACGATGCCGTCGCCGGGGGCGCGGCCGGCGAGCGAGGTGTATGCGCGCGCGTTGGAGGTCGCGCTTGCAGCCGAGCAAGGGGGGCGGTTTAGCCATCTCTGGCTGGCGGAGCATCATTTCACGAACTACGCCTACTCGTCGCGTCCGCTTCTCCTCCTCGCCTACCTCGCGGCTCGGACTCGTTCGATCCGCCTCGGCCCGGCGATCATTCCCGTACCGCTTCACCATCCGCTGCTGGTCGCCGAAGAGCTGGCAACGATCGACGTTCTGAGCGGGGGGCGGCTGGACGTGGGACTCGGCAAAGGCTACCAGCAGTACCAATACGACCGTTTCGGCATGCATAAGGGCGACGACCCGGCCCGGTACGCGGAAGGGGTCGACGTCATCGCCGCCGCGCTGCGCGGTGAGATCTTTTCGTACGAGGGCACGGTGTTCTCGGTTCCGCCCACCCGCCTCTACCCGGAGCCGCTCCAGCAACCGCCGCCACTTTGGCTCGTGGTGAACACCACCGTTCCGGCGAGCGTCGAAGAGGCCGTGCGGCGCGGGATGAATCTCTTCACCGGCGTCGGCGAGCCGATCTCGCGGCTGACCAACGTTCGCACCGCGTACCCGACGCTCTTCTCGGGTGCCGAGCAACGCCTTCGTATCGGGACGCAGCGTCCCGTCTACGTCGCCGAGAACGACGCGGACGCGAGAATGGCGGCGGAGGAAGCCCGTTGGAACGTGCGCGTCAGCGTGGCGATGCGCTACGATCTGAGCGGCGTCGAGCACGGGGTCGTCGATGCCAACGAGTTTCCGGGCGAGCCGACCCTCGACGATCTCCTGGAGAACGTCTTCGTCATCGGGACGCCGGAGCAGTGCATCCGGCAACTTCGGCGTATCCGCGACGGCCTCGGCTGTGACTATTTCAGTGCGAGCTTCTGGTTCGGCAACCTGTCCCACGGCAAAGTTCTCGCGTCGATGGCGCGCTTCGAACGCGAGGTTCTGCCCGCGTTTGCGAACGGCTGAACCGCGGCGTTCGGCGTCGGTGGCGGCCGCTATTAGCGTGCCCTGGCTAGGCCGTCCATTTGACCGAGACCGCTCGAAGGGAACCCTTGCGCGATCACGATCGCTCTGCTATGAATGGTAGTGTTAGGCAGAATACAAAGCCAGCGTCCGGCTGATCGCGCCCGGGGTGTATTTCGAATTCTTGCCCCTCCGCTCGGTTGGATGATTCTTATTTGCTATCCGTCAAATTTTGAAGGAGCTCGACCGTGGCTACGAGCGGCACATTTCACTTCGCGGCGATCAGACACGACAAAAAGGCGACCGTGCACGATATCGTAAAGCGGGTGGTGGCCGCGGGAGCGGGCGGTCAGCGCTTCTATACATACGTTCCCACGCGCCCGGGACCATTCGCGGGCAAAGCGCAGGCCGCGATCGTGTACGTACCGCACGGTGGATCGCCGGTGGCCGGCGCCAAGCGGCAGTTCGACGCGAAGAAGGTCGAGGCTTCCGCGAAAAGCGCGGTCGCGAGTCTGAAGGGGACCGTGATTGCGGCGCGACATGACGTGTCGCTCGTCAAGCGGCACGGAACGACTCAGGGTCCCGCGCCGTATCTGCTCGCCATCGGCGTGCAGATCAAACCAGGCCAGGAAAGCGCCTTTCACGACGCGGCAAAGAAGCTTGCGGACGCGAACGAGACGTCGCCTCATCCGGTCGAGTACTCGGTCTTCAAAGGGAAGTCGAAAGACAAGTACCTCATCGTCCTTCGCGGACACGATGTATCGGGACTCGCGCCGGACGGCCACCACACCGCCGCGCATCTGCGCGCGCTGAAGGCCACGCTCGCCGGTCATTTCAAGTTCGGCCTGCGTCTCGTCCCGACAGCCAGCCAGTTCTGACACGCGCAGGGCGGCGGAGTCGCGTCCGCCGCTCTGATCTCTGTTCTCATTGGCGAACCGTCGCACCGCTGCTCTCCGCGCATCCGGTGCAGTTGGTTCGCCGACTTCGTCATCGGGGGTTGAGCTTCTCGCGTGCCTGTTGCGATCATCGGGATGGCGGCGCTGATGCCGAAGGCGCGCACGCTCCGCGAATTCTGGACGAACATCCTCGACGGTAGCGACGGTATCGGCGACCTGCCGGCATCGCGCTGGGACCGCGAGTTGTATTACGATCCGGATCCGAACGCGCGGGATCGGACGTGCGCCCATCGCGGCGGCTTCATCCCCGAAACGGACTTCGACCCACTCGAGTTCGGGATTCCGCCGGCGACGCTCGCGTCGATCGACCCGGCGCAACTGCTCTCATTGGTCGTCGCGCGCGACGCGCTGCGCGACGCCGGCTATCCGGCCGGCGGAACGTACGATCACCGCGCGACCGCGGTGATTCTGGGCGTCGTCGGCACCACCGTGCGCTCGGCGCATCAGTGCGTCGCGCGTACCCAGATACCGGAGTGGACCCGCATCCTTCGCGCTCACGCGCTCGACGAAGCGACGATCGGCGCGATCGTCGGCGCGACCGAGGCGCTCTATCCGGAATGGACCGAGGACAGCTTTCCCGGCTACCTGCCCAACGTCGTCCCGGGCCGAATCGCCAACCGGCTGGATCTCGGGGGCATGACGTGCGCGGTCGACGCGGCATGCGCGAGCAGCTTGTCCGCGGTCGCGCACGCAGTCGCGCAGATCGAGGCCGGACGCTGCGACCTCGCGATTACCGGCGGCGTCGACGTCGATAACTCGACCGCAGCGTTCATCAGCTTCGCGAAGACGCATGCGCTCTCGCCGAGCCAGCGGCTGCGTCCGTTCGCAGAGGGTGCGGACGGGACGCTGCTCGCCGAAGGGATCGGCTTCCTGGTCCTCAAGGATCTCGCCCAGGCCCGCGCGGACGGCGATCGCGTCTACGCCGTCATCGCCGGAATCGGCGCCGCAAGCGACGGCCGGAGCACGAGCATCTACGCGCCGCGGCCCGACGGGCAGACGCGCGCGCTGCGCGAGGCGTATGCGGCGGCCGACGTGCCGGCGGTGAGCGTCGGACTCGTCGAGGCGCACGCGACCGGAACCGAGGTCGGCGATCGCGTCGAGTTCGCGGCGCTCTCGGACGTTTTCGCAGGCGGCACGGGGATCGCGCTCGGGAGCATCAAGTCGCAGATCGGCCACGCCAAAGCCGCCGCCGGGGCCGCCGGGCTGATCAAGGCCGCGCTGGCCTTGCACCATCGTGTGCTGGCGCCGACGCGCATCGATCCCGAAAGCGCGTACCTCGACCTGAGCGGTTCGCCGTTTTGCTACGTCGCCCAGGCGGTGCCGTGGCCGGAACCCGCGGGCGGCGGTCCACGCCGCGCCGGCGTCAGTTCGTTCGGGTTCGGCGGCGCGAACTACCATGTGGTGCTCGAGGAAGCGGCGGGGCGGGCATTGCCCGAGCCGTCGCATGCGCGACCGTTTCCGCTGATCGTCTCCGCGCCGAACGCATCCGATCTGCGCGGCGCCTGTACGACGTGGCTCGACCAGCTGCGCGGACGAGCAGGCGCGGCCGCCTTTCGTGCGCTGGCAGCCGGGTCGAACGACGCCGTCCCCGCCGCGCACCCGCGGCTCGGTTTCGTGGCGACCGACGCCGACGGCGCGGCGCAGCGCCTCGCCGCGGCGCTTCAACTCCTCGCGGAACGCGGCCCTTCCGGGCCCTGGAACGCGCGCCGAATCGCGTTCCGGCCCGCTGCGCTGAGCGTCGTCGTCGTTGCACTCTTTCCGGGCCAGGGCTCGCAATACGTCGGAATGGGCGCACGGCTCGCGGCCGGAAATCCGGCGCCGCGCGCGATCGTCGCGGCGTTCGACCAGCGTTTTGCAGCCGCAGGCGATCGTCGGCTCTCCGCCGTCATGTTACCGCCGCGCGCGTCCGGCGCGTCGGGCCGCTCGGCCCAAGACGAGGCACTTCGGCGAACCCTGTACGCGCAGGCCGCCGTCGGTGCGCACAGCGCCGGCCTGTTCCGTATGCTCGAGGCGGCAGGGCTGCGGGTCGATGCGGCAGCCGGGCACAGTTTCGGCGAACTCACCGCCCTCTGGGCTGCCGGCGCGCTCGACGATACCGCCTTCATCGAGGTCGTCCGCGCGCGCGGCGAGGCGCTGACGCCCGGACCGCTGGTCGATGCAGGGACCCTCGTCGCGGTTCAGGCGAGCCGCGCGGAGATCGAGGAGCGCCTCACCGACCTTTCCGGTGTCACGATCGCGAACGTCAACGCCGCCCGCCAACTGGTCCTCGGCGGCAGCAGCGCCGACGTCGCTCGCGCCGAGGCGCGTCTCACCGCCGACGGGTTCGCCGTCGCGCGGCTCCCGGTGGCGGCCGCATTCCACACGGCCCTGGTCGGCTACGCCGAGCCGCGCTGGCGCGCTGCGCTCGAGCGAATCGTGCTGCGCGCGCAGCGCTTTCCGGGGGCGTCGAATACGACCGGTTCGCTGCACGACCCCGACCCGCTCGCCGTGTCGCGCGCGCTCGCCCTTCAGCCCTTCCGGCCGGTGCTGTTCGAACGCAACATCGAAGCACTCTATGCTCTCGGTGGCCGCATCTTCATCGAGATCGGACCGCGCGCAGTGCTCACGCGGCTGGTCGGAACGATCTTGGCCGATCGCGAGCACGTCGCGATCGACGTCGATTGCGGACCGGACGGAGACGCCGAAGGGGCGTTCGGCGAGGCGCTGATGCGGTTGCGCGTCGCCGGCGTGCCGCTCGCGCCCGTCCCGGAAGCCGAGTTGCCGCCGGCGGTCACCGTCTCGCCGACGACGATTCGGGTCGGTGGAGCGCTCGTCGGGGAGGAGGCACGCCGCGCATCGCTGGACGAGCGGCTCGCGCTCGCCCGCGTCGAACGCGATGCGTACCGGCAACCCGCCGCGGCGACGGCGCACGAGGCATCGCCGGTGACGGCGTGGCTCGAGATCGAGCGCACGATCCTCGACGCCCACGAGCGCTTTCTGGCCTATTGTGAAGAGCAGACGCGACTGGTGATGCAGGCCGGCGCCGGAACGAGTTCGGGTGTGCTCGACGCCGTACGCGAACAGCATGCCGATACCGTCCGCGTCCACGAGCAGTTTCTGCACCGCATCGACGGCATGGTGCGCGGGGTGCTCGATGCTCCGATCGCCGACGTCGCCGGCGACGGCCCGACCCGGACGGCGCGACCGAAACCTGCGGCGCAACCCGCGCCGCCGCTGCGTGCCGAACGTCTCGCACCGCCTGCCGTACCGCAACCGCGGGCCGTCCAAGAACGTCCGGCGGCCGCCGTTCTCGTCCCCGACGCCGTCGCTCGCGGCGCAGCCGGCGGGCCGGACCCGCTGGCACTCGTTTCCGAGATCGTCGCCGCGAAGACCGGCTATCCGGTTACGTTCTTGCGCCCGGAGATGGAACTCGAGGCGGACCTCGGGCTCGACAGTATCAAACGCGTCGAGGTGTTCGCCAACCTTCGCGTCGCGGTCTCCGAGCGCTACGGACCAGGCGTGCTCGCCGCCAGCGATGTTCCGCCCGAGTCGTTGGCGGCGGCGCGCAGTCTCGGCGCCCTCGCGGAGATCATCGTCCGCAGGACGAGCGCGACGGCGCGGCCCGCGGCGCCCGCGCCGACGCGGAACGCATCCGCCGCCGTCCCGCTGCAGCTACTCGAAATCGTCGAGCTCGGAACGGGCGCCGCACCGAGTGCGGAGCCACCGGCCGGCGCGACCGTGCTGCTCGCGGACGGCAGCCCGCTGACGGCGGAGCTCGCGCGGTTACTCGACGAACGCGGCCGGCGCGTCGTCGTCTTCCATCCCGCCGCGACGAGCGAAGGCGAGCGGCTCGACGACCGGTTCGACCAGCTCGTCCTCGGCGGCGAGGACCGTCGGGCGCTCGGCACGGCGTTCGACCTCGCCGCACGTCTGCACGGCACCATCGGGTCGATCATCGTGGTCCATCCGGAGGCGGCCGCCCGTCGCGGCGATCCGCTCCAGCGCGCGCGGCTGCAGCTCGCGCTGCTGTGCGTCGCCGAAGGCGCCTCGCGACCGGACGCGGTCGCGCTGGGAGCCGTCGCTTTCGTCGCTCGGCTCGACGGGCGGCTCGCCACGAGCGGGACCGCCGCGGCGGAGCCGGCCGCGCTCGCCGGTCTCGCGCGAACGGTACGCTGCGAATTCCCAGCGCTCGATACGCGCTTCCTCGACGTGGATC
>JALZBE010000614.1 GCA_030947665.1 Vulcanimicrobiota bacterium
GACCGACCCAGATCACGTCGACGAAATGCCAATACAGCGTTCCGGCCGTCAAGCCGAAGAAGCGATCTTTGGTGTACGTGCCGCGCGTGGTTTGAATCCAGAGCGCGATCAGGAAGCCGACGCCGATCGCGACGTGCAGCCCGTGCATGCCGGTCAGTGTGAAGAACGAAGCGCCGAACGTGTTGCCGCTCCAGCCGCCAATCGCCGCGTGCGCGTACTCGTACGCCTGGCCGCCAAGGAAGCCGATGCCGAGCAGGATCGTCAGGAACATGAAAAGGTTGAAGCGGCCCCGGTTGGCGTGCTTCCAGTGCTCGAGCGCCCAGTGCATCGTGACGCCGGAGCCGAACAGCACGATCGAGTTGAACGCCGCGAACGCGGTGTCCAGGCGCGGCAGCGGGTGGCCGTCGAGACCCGGCGGCGGCCACGTGGGGATCGAGTTGCGCAGGTAGATGTATGCGAAGATGTACGACGAGAACAGCACGACGTCGGCGCCCAGAAAGAGGACGAACCCCATGAGACGCATGTCGCGCGTCTCGCGGTAGATGATGTCGTCGTGTCCGTGGTCGTCATCGCCATGTCCGATCCCGTGACCGGGAGCGACGCTTACTGCCATCGTCAGCCCTACAAGTGCGTCGGAACGGGGTGTGAGGAATGCGTCGGCGTCGCTTCGGTCGCACCCGGGGCGGCTTCGAGGCCGAGGTACGGGAGCGGGTTACCGAAGTCGTATGGCGCCGCCAGCACCGCCGGGATCTTCTTGAAGTTGTAGTACGGCGCCGGCGAAGACACCATCCATTCGAGCGTGCGCGCGCCCCACGGGTTCGGACCTGCTTTCTTGCCGTTGCGCAGGCTGTCGATCAGAATGTAGATGAACAGCAGCGCGCCCGCCGCCATCACGTACGACGAGATCGACGCGAACTGGTTCCAGAACGTGAACTGCGGATCGTACGTGGCGACGCGCCGCGGCATGCCCATGAGGCCCAGCCAGTGCATCGGCGTGAATGTCGCGTTGAAGCCTATGAACGTGAGCCAGAACTGCAGCATGCCGAGCTTCTCGTTGTACATGCGCCCGGTCATCTTCGGCCACCAGTAGTAGAGGCCGGCGAACAGCGACATGATCGAGCCGCCGTAGAGCACGTAGTGGAAGTGCGCGACCACGAAGTACGTGCCGTGCTCGTGGTAGTCCGCGGGGATCGCGGCGAGGAAGAAGCCGGTCAGGCCGCCGTAGGTGAACGTGATCAAGAAGCCCGTTGCGTACAAGGCCGGCGTCTTCCAGTTGATCGCGCCGCCCCACAGCGTCGCCATCCACGAGAAGATCTTCACGCCGGTCGGGATCGCGATGATCATCGTCACGATCATGAACGGCAGCTGCAGCCACGGCGCCATGCCCGAGGTGAACATGTGGTGCGCCCACACCGAAAAGCTCAGCAGCGCGATCGCGACCGAGCTGAACGCGATCATCTTGTAGCCGAAGATCGGCTTGCGCGCGAACGTCGGCAGCACTTCGGAGATGATGCCGAAGCCCGGGATGATCATGATGTAGACGGCCGGGTGCGAGTAGAACCAGAACATGTGCTGCCACAGCACCGGCGAGCCGCCGCGCTTGGGATCGTAGAACGGCACGCCGAACACGCGCTCGATGAACAGCGCGGCGAGCGCGGCGCCCAGCGCCGTCGTCGCGATGAACGACAGCGGCGCGGTGGCGAACTGCGCCCATACGAACAGCGGCATGCGGGTGAACGTCATCCCCGGCGCGCGCATCTTGAAGATGGTGACCAGGAAGTTGATGCCGGTCATCGTCGAGCTGATGCCGATCAGGAACACCGCGATGGCCCAGAGGTTAGTGCCCGGCGGCCCCTGCAGCGAGATCGGCGGATACTCCGTCCACCCGGCGTCCGGCGCCCCGACCAAGAACGAGCTGAACAGGATCACGCCCGCGACCGGGAAGATCCAGAACGCGACGAGGTTGAGCCACGGGAACGCGACGTCGCGCGCGCCGATCTGCATCGGCATGACGAAGTTGCCGAACGCGCCCGTCAGCAGCGGGATCACCACGAACCAGACCATCGACGAGCCGTGCATCGAGTAGATCGAGTTGTACGTCGCGGGACTGACGATCAAGCCGTTGGGCGAGAGCAGCTGCGTGCGGATGAGCTCCGCCATGAAGCCGGAGATCGCGAAGAAGATCGCGCCGGTGATCATGTACTGGATGCCGATGACCTTGGCGTCGATCGAGAAGATGTACTTCCGGATGAAGCTCGTCGGCTCGGGATGGATGTGGTCGAGGACCGCGTGGTACGGTCCGGTCGTCACGCCGGGTGCGAC
>JALZBE010000615.1 GCA_030947665.1 Vulcanimicrobiota bacterium
CACCTGGACGGCCCGCGCGACGTGCACGACCACGCCGTCGCGCGCGGCGGCATCTTCGACGTTGCGGTCGCCGCGATCAAAGCGGCGAAGGGGCGCGGCTTCCGCGTGACGACGAACACGACGATCTTCGACGGCGCCGATCCAGCAACGTTCCAGGGCTTCTTCGACTACCTCACCGACGACCTCAAAGTCGACGGGATGATGATCTCGCCGGGCTACCGCTACGAGAAGGCGCCCGATCAGGATCATTTCTTGGCGAAGGAGCAGACGCGCCAGCTGTTCCGCGCGATCCTCGCGCCGTACAAAGCGCGCAAGAACCGGTGGCAGTTCAACGCGAGCCCGTTCTTTCTCGACTTTTTGACCGGCGAGAAAGAATACGACTGCACGCCCTGGGGCATGCCCAGCTACAGCCTCTTCGGCTGGCAGAAGCCGTGCTATCTGCTCGGCGAGGGCTACGCGAATTCGTACAAAGAGCTGCTCGACGACACGGAGTGGGAGAAGTACGGCCACGCGAGCGGGAACCCGAAGTGCGAGGACTGCATGGTGCACTCGGGCTTCGAAGCGACGGCGGCGGCCGACTCGATGCGACCCGGCAACATCTTCCGCTCGATCAAGGGGGTCCTCGCGCGTTAACGCTGCGGGAAGTCGCCTGCAGGCGTTTCGTCTCGCGTTTACAACTCGCACCGGACGACGATCTTTTCGAGCGACGATGTTCGCCGCCTACGCAATGGTGCTCGCAACGCGCATGGCATTCTGAGGCCGCGCCCTGCACGTGTCCGCTGTATGTATGCGCCGGCGACTGCCGCGGAAGTGCCGCCGGGAGCGCACCGGCCCGTGGGCGTACATCTCCGGCATGATCTTTCAGCCGGAGTTCGAGACTCTCGAACGGCACGCGCTAGAGGCCCTTCAGCTCGAGCGTCTTCAGGCGCTCGTCGAGCGGCTGCGGGATGCGAACGAGATCTATCGCGGACGGCTGCGCGGCGTCGCGGCGCCGCGGTCGCTCGACGACGTCGCCGCGCTCCCATTCAGCACGAAGGCCGATATGCGCGACGCCTATCCGCTGGGGCTGCTGGCGGTCCCCGAAAAGACGCTCGCGCGCATCCACGCGTCTTCCGGCACGACCGGCAACCCAACGATCGGCGCGTACACGAACGAGGACGTGCGCGTGTTCGGCGAGGTCGTCGCGCGCAGCTTCGCGGCGGGCGGGATCGCGCCGGGCGACATGTTCCAAGTCGCGTGGGGCTACGGCTTGTTCACGGGGGGACTAGGCGGGCACGGCGGCTGCGAGACGCTCGGCGCGTGCGCGATCCCGGCATCCAGCGGCAACACGGCGCGCCAGATCCAGCTGCTGTGCGATCTGCCCGTGGTCGGCATCGGGTGTACGCCGTCGTACGCGCTCGTGCTCGCCGAACGGCTACGCGCCGAGAACCGCCGGCCCAAGGCGCTGAAGTACGCGATCTGCGGCGCGGAGTCGTGGACGCGCGAGATGCGCGCCGAGCTCGAAGAGCTGTTCGGCGTCGTCGCAACCAATATCTATGGACTGACCGAGATAATCGGCCCCGGCGTCGCGCAGGAGTGTCTCGAAAAACAAGGCCTGCACGTTCAGGAAGACCACTTCCTCGCCGAGATCATCGACCCCGACACCGGCAAGCCGCTCGCCGACGGCGAGCGCGGTGAGCTCGTGATCACGACGCTGACGCGCGAAGCGATGCCGGTGCTGCGCTACCGCACGCGCGATCTCACCTCGCTGGTGCGCGAGAAGTGCGCGTGCGGGCGCACCACCGCGCGCATCGACTGGTTTACGGGACGCGTCGATGACATGCTGGTGATTCGCGGCGTGAACGTGTTTCCGTCGGCGATCGAGGAGGTGCTGCTGCGCTTCCCCGAGCTGTCGCCCAACTACCGCATCTTCGTCGATCGCCCGCCCAACGGGCTCGACACGCTGCTTGTCGAGGTGGAGCACCATCCCGGTGCCGCGGTCGACGACGCCGGCGCGCTCGGGCGCAAGGTGACGACGCGGCTCTCAGAGACGCTGTTGGTGTCGCTGGAGACGCACGTCGTGGCGCCGGGGTCCATCGAGCGGATCGAGGCAGGGAAGGCCAAACGCGTCATCGACCGGAGGAGCGTATGAGCGACCCTTCGACAGGCTCGGCACCGGCGATCGTCGTCACGGAGCGCCCGCACGAGCACGTCGCGCTCGTGCGGCTCAACCGCCCCAAAGTCCTCAACGCGCTTTCGAACGCCGTCGCGACGCAGCTTGCCGAGACGTTCGAGGCGCTCGACGCCGACGGCGTCACGCGCGCGATCGTGCTCACCGGCGAC
>JALZBE010000162.1 GCA_030947665.1 Vulcanimicrobiota bacterium
CGACGAAGCTGACGGCGATCTGCTCGCGGCGCTGCGCCGGCTGCCGCTCGCGCGCGCGAAGAAGCTGCTCGCGCGGTATCCGTCGATCGGTGCGCCCGGGGGTCGACCGCATCTTGCTGTTCAGCGGAATCGCTGCAGTAGCGAGCGTCGATTCCAACGGGTTGCGCGTGCTGGAGCGGTACGGTGCCGAGGCGGTGGGACAGACGTACGCGCGCGTACCTCGTGCTGCGGCGGCACGGGAAGACGATTTGCCGGCGCGCGGTGCCGGAGTGTCCGCGTTGTCCCGTGCGCACGTCCTGCCCGAGCAGCACCGCCGTCTGAGCCGCCGCTGCGAGGGCTCGCGGGGTGGTGTTCGAATCGCGTAGGCGTGGAGAACGTCGTCGAATTGCTTCGCCTGCCCTCACCCGCGCCGCGGCCGCACGCGCTGGCGCACGACGGTCAGCGGTTGTGGATGGGGTCGGTTGAGAACAGCCGGCTCTACTCGATCGACCCGGCCGCGTGGACCGCGCGCGACGAAGGCGTCACGCCGGGTGCGCGCGCCGATTCGGTGCAAGGGAAGCCGTGGGGGATGACCGCCGTCGGCGACGAGCTGCGCGTGTGCTACGGGATCAACGACGACGACGACCGCGTGATTCGCAGATTCGTCCCCGGGCACGGCTTTCACGGACCCGCGATCCCATGTCCCGACTCAACGGGGTCGCAGCTGTCGTACGACGGCGACCGGCTTTTCTTGAGCCAGTTCTACAACGGGCGCCTCATGGCGATCGCCGATGACGGGAGCGTCGGGACGGTGATCGAGCTGGGACGGCAGATCCTCGGGCACGTCGTCGTCGGCGGGCAGTTCTATGTCATCGCGGCCGACGACGAGAACGACGCCGCGTACGCTCTCGCTCGCGTCGATGCGCGCCACGGCACGCCGGTGATCGAAGACATCGCGCGCGTGCCGTTTGCGGCGCGCTCGCTCGCGTTCGACGGCGGACGGTTCTGGACGAGCCACCGCGAGGCGCACGAGATCGTTGCGTTCGCCCGGCCCGACGCGTGACGTACGGCGCTCGCCTGTCGGCGAGGCAAGTGGCGCTACTCGTGGCCGAGGTCGCGATCATGGTGGTCATCGATGTCGTCGCCGGCGGCGGTTGACCTGCGCCTGCGCATCGCGCGCTCGGCGGCGATCGTCACCTTCTCGAGCATGATGTACGTCGCGATGGTCTTGGTGTCCACGTCGGTCGTGGTCATGACGGTTCTCGTCGTCGTGCGCCGCATCGAACCGGACTTCAGCATGGTGCTGTGGAGCGGGGCGATGCTCTTCGCCCTGCCCGCGGTGCGTAATGAGCTGCCGGACAGCCCGCCGCTGGGCAATCAATCCGACTCCTACATCTTCATGTGGGCGGAGTTCGCGGTCGCGCTCTCGATGGTGACGCTGACGTCGTATCTGCTGGCCAAGCGCGCACTGGGCGAACCGAGCACTACCGCGTAGCGCTCAGGGTTTCGGTACGGTCGGGAGCGCGTCGTGCTCCCATTCCATCCACGAGCCGTCGTAGACGGCGACGTCGTCGAAGCCTGCTTCGCGCAACGCGAGCCATGCGCCCGATGCCGACACGCCGCTACCGCAGCTCACCACCGTGCGTGCGTGCGGGTCGAGTCCGGCGTCGCGCACCAGGCGCTCGAGCGTCGCGGCGTCCGCGACGCGGCCGCCGCGCGCGTCTTCTAACAGCACGTTGCCGCTGAGGCGAATCGCGCCTTTGATGTCGCGGTCGCGTTGCGCGTACGTCTGATCGCGCTGCGTCTCGACGAGCTGTGCGATGCTGCGGTCCTCGGCGATCGCTAAGACTTCTTCGCGCGTCGCGCGCAGCGACGGATGCACGCGCGGCGCGAACGTCGCGCGAACGATTGGCGGAGCGTTCGATGTCGCCGTGGGGCGTGCGCCGGTTTCGAGCCGATGTCCGGCCGCGGTCCACGCCGGCAAGCCGCCGGCGAGCACGAACGCGTCGTCGTGGCCGTAGTAGCGCAACATCCACACGATGCGCGCGGCGAACGGGATCGTGCCCGCGTCGTACGCGACGACGATGCTGTCATCCCCGATGCCGCACTCGCTCATCACGCGCGCGAACGGGTCCGGCGGCGCGACGCGCGCGGCGTACGGTGTCGCGGGATCGCTCAGATCGTCGGCGTAGTCGAGGTGCACGGCGCCGGGGATGTGTCCGGCCGCGTACTGCTCGCGACCGGACGGCATCTGCATCGCGCCGCCGTGCGGCACGCTGCGCGCGTCGACGACGCGCACGCGCGCATCGCCGAGCCGGCCCGCGAGCCAGTCGACTTCGACGAAATCACTTCCCAAGGCGACGGACCGAGCGCAGCAGCATGGTGCCTTTCCCGAATTGTCGTTGCGAGGTCGGACCGGGGTCCCCACGCAACGCGTGGGGGCGCGCAGCCCGGGGCGGAGCGCCTTTAGACCGCGATGGATTTCGTCGAGAGGCCGAACCGCTTCTCGGCGTCGTCGGCGATGTACTTGCCGATCGCGAGCGACGATGTTGCCGCCGGCGACGGTGCATTGCGCACGTGCACGACGCCTTCCGAACCTTGGAACACGAAGTCGTCGACGAGCCCGCCGTCGGCGGTCATCGCCTGCGCGCGCACGCCCGCCGGGCCCGGCAGGCAGTCTTCGGGGAGCAGCTCGGGGATGTACCGCTGCAGTGCTTTCACGTACGCGGAGCGCACGAGGTCGCGATACATTTCGCCCGCGCCCATCTCCCAATACTTCGTCGCCATCTTGAAAAAGCCGGGATATGTCAGCGCGTCCCACAGCTCGCGCGGATTGATGGTGAAGAACGAGTAGCCCTCGCGCGCGAACGCGAGCACGGCGTTGGGTCCGAGCCAGATCGAACCGTCCATGCGCGGCGTGAAGTGCACGCCCAGAAACGGAAACTCAGGATCGGGGACGGGATAGATGTTGCCTTTGACGAGGTAGGCTTTTTCCGGCTTGAGGATCAGGTAGTCGCCGCGGAACGGCACGATCTTCGGATCGACGCTGCCGCCCGTCATGCGGCCGAGCTTGTCGCTGTAGAGCCCGCCGCACGTGATGACGGCTTTGGCTTGAATTTCGCCCTTCGGCGTCTTGAGCACGGTGACGTTGCCGCGGCGTTCGATCGACGTCACTTGATGGCCCAGAAACATGTCGGTGCCGAGCTCTTGCGCGTCGGCGCCGTAGGTGCGCGAGATCAGGCCCCAGTCCACGATGCCGGTGACCGGCGAGAAGATCGCTTTGATCCCGCGGCAGTACGGCTCGCGCTTCGCGATCTGCGCCGCGTCGAGCATTTCGAGCCCTTCGATGCCGTTCTCGTGGCCGAGCGCCCACAGGTCGTCGAGGCGCCCAAGCTCGGACTCTTCGGTCGCGACGATCAGCTTGCCGACGTTCTTGTACTCGATGCCCTTGGAGTCGCAGTACTCCCACGCGAGCTTGCGGCCTTCGACGCACAGCTGCGCCTTGAGCGAGCCCGGCTTGTAGTAGATGCCGGAGTGGATGACGCCGCTGTTGTGGCCCGTCTGGTGCTTGCTCCAGACGTCCTCTTTCTCGACGTTCGCGACGCGCAGGTTCGGGTGGCGGAGCAGCAGCTCGCGCGTGGTGGCGAGGCCGACGATGCCCCCGCCGACAACAGCGATGTCGTAGACCATGTCAGGCTGATTCTCTCAGGAAACGGGAGCGTCCGCTACGACTTCGTTCAGGTCCGGTTGGCGGCGCGGGTCGCGCGCCGCCCAGCGCTTCCCGCGGCGATACAGGTCCTCGAAGTTCTCCCACATTGCCGCCCCGAGCGCCTCGCGGTGGATCGCGATGACCCCCAGCGACTCCAGCCGTTCCCAGCCGTACACGATTGCGAGACCCCAGTAGTCGAAAACGATCTCGGCATCGAGCAAGCCGTGCTTCACGTACGCTCCGATCATCTCCATCGGCCGGAGGACCGCCAGCTCGCCGTGCTCCTCCATCGAGGGCGACATCGCCAGCAGCGGGACCTCGGCGCGAAATTTTGGATCCTTGAGCCGCTCGGGAAGTTCGAGCGCGATGAAACGCCGTGCCTTTTGCATCTCCGGGCTGCCTAGGATGGCGAATATCTTCATCGTGCCTTCGAGCTGGGTGGCCTTGCGCAGATGCTCGACCTGTTCCGCGCCGACGCGCACCTGCCGAATCGCGACGAGGACGGCGGCCAAAACGGTGACCGACGACAACAGCGACGCCATGGCGGTCAAGGCTTCCCAGCTCACGTGCATGCGGTGGGGGTTCTCCGCGTACAGGGAACGGCACTTCGCATAGCGGAGGCTGGCGCGCTATGCTGACCGCGCCTCGCACCATCGTCCCGTTCCGTAACGAAGCGATTCGCGACTTCGGGGATCCCGCCGACCGCCGCTCGCTCGAGGATGCGCTGGTTCGCGCGCGTGCGGATCTCGGACGGCGCTATCCGCTGGTCATCAACGGCGCGAAGCTGCACGGTGCCGGGACGATCGCTTCGATCAATCCGGCCCGCCCTGATGAAATCGTCGGCGTGGTCGACGAGGCGAGCATCGCGCAGGTGTCGCAAGCGCTCGACGCGGCCACGGCGGCGTTTGCGTCATGGAAGAAGACCGGGGCCGCGGAGCGGGCGGACCTGCTGTTCCGTGCGGCGGCGCGCATTCGCGATACCAAGGACGACTGGAACGCGGTGCTGGTGCTCGAGGTGGGGAAGCCGTGGATCGAGGCGGACGCCGATACGGCCGAGGCGATCGATTTTCTGGAGTTCTATGCGCGCGAGGCGCTGCGTTTGGCGAACCCGTCGCCCCTGACGCCGATCACCGGGGAGAAGAACTGGCTGACGTATCTGCCGCTTGGGGTCGGGGTCGTCATCCCGCCGTGGAATTTTGCCTTCGCGATCATGGCGGGGATGACGTCGGCGGCGATCGTCACCGGCAACGCGGTCGTGCTGAAGCCCTCGTCCGATGCGGCGGTGATCGCGGCGAAGTTCGTCGACCTGCTGCACGAGCTCGGGCTGCCCGCGGGCGTGCTCAACTTCGTGCCCGGCGACGGGCCGACGGTCGGCGAGGCGCTGGTGACCGATCCGCGGACGCGGTTCATCTCGTTCACGGGCTCCAAGGGCGTGGGGCTGCGGATCAACGAGCTCGCGGCGAAGACGCCGCCGGGACAACGCTGGATCAAGCGCGTCGTCGCGGAGATGGGCGGCAAGGACGCGATCCTCGTGGCCGACGACGCGGATCTGGATGCGGCAGTCGCCGGGGTGGTTGCTTCGGCGTACGGGTTCTCGGGGCAGAAGTGCTCGGCGTGCTCGCGGGCGATCGTCGATGCGTCGGTGTACGACGCGTTCCTCGAGAAGCTCGTGCCGGCGGTCGCGGCGGTCAAGGTGGCCGACCCGTCGGTGGACGGGCTGGCGATGGGGCCGGTCGTCAATGCGAAGGCCGCCGAGAAGATTTTGAGCTACGTGGACGTCGGCAAGGGCGAGGGGCGGCTGGTCGCCGGCGGCGGGCGCGTCGACGGGCCGGGGTATTTCATCGAGCCCACCGTCATCGCGGACGTCGATTCGCAGGCACGCATCGCCCAGGAAGAGATCTTCGGTCCGGTCCTCGCCGTCATCAAGGCCCGCGACTTCGACCATGCGCTCGAGATCGCCAACGGCACGGAGTTTGGGCTAACCGGCGCGCTCTTCTCGGCGAGCGAAGAGCGGCTGCAGCGGGCCGTCGACGAGTTTTTCGTCGGCAACCTCTACCTCAACCGGAAGTGCACCGGCGCACTGGTCGGCGGGCAGCCGTTCGGCGGCTTCAACATGAGCGGCACCGATTCCAAAGCGGGCGGCTACGACTACCTGCTGCTGTTCACCCAGGGCAAGTCGATCTCGCGCAAGATCGCCGTTCGTGCAGCTGACGATCTCGCCGCCGGGATGGATTAGCTCGCTCGCTTCTGGGGCCGGTGACCAGCCCGTTAAACGCGTGCGCGAAAACTGCGCTATTAGACGAGGGCGGAGCCGCCGCGGCGGCCGCTTGTGGACGAGTCGGTGGAGAAGAGCCGCACGCGCGATGTTGACATCATGGACACGCAGTGATAAGGTATCCCTCGTTGACTCTGACGCCTCGCCTCCTCGGTGCGGTCAGTGATCCGGTCCGAAATGGGCTGGGCGGAAGCGTCCGTTCCTTGAAAACTGAACAGTGCAGTAGCGCATAAGTCTGTGGGTCTCCGGCCCGGTCAGACAGGTGCGCGGCTCGAAAGGGCCGCGTTTTTGTTTGTCCTGGTTTGAGAACAAAACGGATTCGATGCCGCGGTTCCCCCGGCTCCACCGGGTGTCCGCATCAAGGC
>JALZBE010000163.1 GCA_030947665.1 Vulcanimicrobiota bacterium
GTCGTCGACGCCGCACCGGTCCGTTTCTACGACGAGGAGCTCGACGACGAACTCGACGCGGAGGAAGACGACGACGCAGATGACGAGGACGACGAGGCGTACGACGAAGACGCGTACGACGACGACGCGGTCGACGACGACGAGCTCGCGGACGAGCCGGACGACGACGCGCCGGGCGACGTGGAGTCCGGCGTGCAGGACCGCACGGCGCTCGCCGCACTGACGGGAGACTACGAGCCCGCGCGGCCGGTTCCGGCGTACACGTTGCCCGTCGTCGCCGACATCTTCGACGCACCGCAGGCGCAAAAGACCGACGACGCGAGCCGCGCGCACGTGCTCGAGGATACGCTCGCGTCGTTCGGGGTCGGCGCGAAGGTGACGCACATCGAACGCGGTCCGTCGATCACGCGTTACGAGCTGCGCCCCGAGCGCGGCGTAAAGATCTCGCGCATCTCGTCGCTCGCCGACGACATCGCGCTCGCGCTCGCGGCGACGTCGGTGCGCATCGAGGCGCCGATCCCGGGCAAGTCGGCCGTCGGCATCGAGGTGCCCAACACGACGGTGTCGATCGTGGCGATCCGCGAGATCCTCGAGCGCCCACGCGACAACGCGCCGCTCACCATCGCGCTCGGCAAGGACATCACCGGCAAGGCCGTGTTCGGCGACCTCGCCAAAATGCCGCATCTGCTCGTCGCGGGCGCGACGGGTGCGGGCAAGTCGGTGTGCCTGAACTGCATCATCGCGTCGCTGCTGGTCAACGCGACACCCGATCAGCTCGAACTGCTGATGATCGATCCCAAACGCGTCGAGCTGACGGTGTACAACGGGATCCCGCACCTCAAGAACGAGGTCATCACCGACCCGAGCATGGCGGCGGGCGCGCTGGCGATGATCACGCGCGAGATGGACATGCGCTACGAGCGGTTCGCGCAAGCCGGCGTGCGCAAGATCGAAGAGTTCAACGCCAAGTATCCCGACGAGAAGCTGCCGTACATCGTGGTCGTGATCGACGAGCTCGCCGACTTGATGCTCGTCGCGCCGGCCAAGGTCGAGATGCTCGTGATGCGGCTCGCGCAGCTCGCGCGCGCCACCGGCATCCATCTCGTCGTCGCGACGCAGCGCCCGTCGGTCGACGTGATCACCGGCCTGATCAAGGCGAACATCCCGTCGCGCATCGCGTTTGCCGTGTCGTCGCAGGTCGACTCGCGCGTGATCCTGGACATGGGCGGCGCGGAACGCCTGCTCGGCCGCGGCGACATGCTCTACTTACCGATCGACGCGCCGAAGCCGATCCGCGCACAGGGCGCGCTTGTCACCAACCACGAGATCGACAAGCTCGTCGCGTTCTGGAAACGCCAGCCCAAGCCGTCGGGCGCGCGCACGATGGAGATCACGCCCATCCGCGACGACGACGAGCGCAACGGCGGCGATCGCAAGATCGACGACTTGTGGTATGACGCGGCGAAGTTCTTGCTGGACTCGCGCGTCGCCAAAGGCGATCCGGCCGTCGGCTCGACCGCCGCGCTGCAGGCGCGCTTCTCGATCGGGCACCCGCGCGCCGTGCGCGTGATGCGCAACCTCGAAGAGCTGGGAATCGTCGGCCCCAACGAGGGTACGAAGCCCCGCAACGTGATGATCGAATCGCCCGCCGACCTCGAACGACTCGCCGAGCGCATCGGCCGTCCCGCGCAGACCGACCTCTTCGCGGGATGATGCTTCCGGCTCACGTGCGAGTGACGCCTGCGGCTCACGTGCGCGTGATCCGCCCGCTCGCGGTCGCGGTCGTCGCCGCGATCCTGTACGCCGCGCTGGGCGCGGCCGTGTCGCACGCGCCGCCGCACGGGATCGATCTCGCAGGCCGCGCGCTCGCCGGCGAAGCACCGCGCCTCGCGCTGCTGTTCACGCGGTCGTGTCTGTGGTACTCGCTCGTCGCGCTCGGGATGATCGCGATCGGCGTTGCAATTCGCTTCCCCGCCTGGCGCCCGCGCGCGATCTACGCGATCGCGACCACGCTGATCACGTGGCAAGTCAGCGACGCGATCAAGATCGCGTTCCGCCGGCCCCGCCCGGACTACTGGCGGCTCATCCACGAGCCGACGTTCTCATACTCGAGCGGCCACGCGATGTTCGCCGTGCTCGTGTACTGGCTGTGGGCGTGGTTCATCTGGAACAGCGGCCTACCGCGCGGCGTGCGCGTCGTCGTTACGCCGCTGTTCGCGCTGTGGGGGTGCGGCGTGATCTGGTCGCGCCTGGCGCTGGGCGCGCATTACGTCACCGACCTGGCCGGCGGGGTGCTGCTCGCCGTGACCGCGCTCGCGGCGGCATCGACGATCGCGGCGTTCGCGCGGCGAGGCGCAGGCCAATCGGCCTAGGACCCGGCGCGACATTTAACGCTCTTGCCGGGGGGCGGGGGTAGGCGCACGTCCCAGCTTCCTCTAACCGTTTTCTAAGGTTCCGCCGGCAGTTCCGGCGTTTCGGAGCCTCCCCAAACAACCGAGGAGTGGATTCTATGTCCAGAACGCTGTTGCGGCTGGTCATGACCCTCGCGCTCATCGTCGCGTTCGTCTGCAACGGCTTAACCGCCGCGTTCGCAGGCACGACCGGCGCATTAAGCGGGAAGGTCCTCGACACAGCGACGCAAACGCCGGTCACCGGCGCCAAGGTCACCGCGACCAGCCCATCGGGCTCGGCCACGACGACCACCGACAAGAACGGCTCGTTCACGTTTCTCTCGCTCGCCCCCGACACGTATGCCCTGAGCGTAACAGACGCAGGCTACGACCCCGCGGGGCTCAACGGGATCACGGTTCAAGCCGATCAGACCGCGACGTTCAACGTGACGCTCGCGAAAACGCTCAAGCAGATCGGGCGCGTACAGTCGCGCTCGAACGCTTCGCTGATCCAGCCCGGCATCAGCACCGACGTCTATAACATCGGCGCGGCGCAGCAGAGCGCGGCGGCGACGCTGGGCGGCGGCGGCGGCCTCAACAACGCCTATTCGGCGGTCGCGTCGGTTCCCGGCGTGTTCGTCCCGCAAGGCCAGGTTGGCCAATACCAATCGATCTTCGTGCGCGGCGCGAACTACACGCAGGTCGGCTACGAGTACGACGGCGTGCCGATCCAGCGTGCCTTCGACCAATATCCCGGCGGCAATCTGTCGAACCTCGGCACGCAAGAGGTCCAGGTCTATGTCGGAACGGCGCCGACCGGCGCCGGCTCGACGGCGCTCGCGGGCTTCGTCAACCAGGTCATTCGCGCCGGCACGTATCCCGGTTCGGCGACCTTATCGCTTGGCGCAGCGTCGCCCACGAAGTACAGCAACCTCCGGTTCGAAGGCGGCGGCGCCAGCCCGAACCGCAACTTCTCGTACTACGTCGGCGCCGCGGGCTACAATCAGAACATCGCGTACGGTGACCGGCCGGAGTTCGCGCAGTATGCCGCTCCGATCGACGTCTTCCGCAACGGCTGCGGCACCGCGCACCCGACGGCGGGCTGCTACAAGGGCCCCAGCAGCGGTCCCGGCAGCAGCATCCTCGGGCCCAACGGATACGAGCTCGGACCGCTCTTCTACGGCTACTCGACATATCTCACGGACCGCGACAACGTGGTCAACCTGCACTTCGGCATCCCGCACAAGCACAGCGCGGACGGCATGAAAGACGACGTGCAGTTCCTGTACAACAGCGTGCTCACCGAAACGTATTTCTCGTCCGCACCCAGCGACTGGGGCCCCTACTATAGCCAGATCGTCAACGGCACCGCAGGCGGCAACGTCCCCTGTCCCAAGCCGCTGACGAACGCGGTGAACAATTGTAACCGCTACGGGCCCAACCCGCTGAACTACGTCGACAAGCAGTATTATCTGGGACCGACGGGCGTGTTTCTCGGCCCCGGCGACCTCACCAACACGACGTTCGCGTATTTCCCGAACTCAACGCCCAACCGCCCCCTCAACTCGGCGCAGGCGTTCAACGAGCGCGACAATTACCAGCAGAACGGCGCGATCGTCAAGCTGCAGTACCAGCACAACATCAACGCGCGATCCTACGCGCGCATCGCGGGGTACACCGAGTACTCCGACTGGCTGCAGTACGGACAAGGCGGGCTCAATCCGAACTTCAACGGGTCGATCTCGCCGGACTACAAGCTCGGCTCGCACACGCGCGGGGTCGACTTCAACTACGCCAACCAGATCAGCGACAAGCACCTCCTGAACTTCACGTTCTCGTACGTGACGTCCAACACGTTCCGCAACAACGATTCCGGCTACAACTCCGCCGGTGGCGCCGTCGCATATCTCGTCGACTCGAAGAACCCGACGTCCGGCGTCTGCTACTCCGCCGCAATGTCCACCACGTTCGCCGGCCAGCAGCAGGCGAGCAACTGTACGGCGAGCTCAACCTCGCGCTACACCCTTCCGCCCGCGACCGCGCTGACGGGCCCACCGCAGTCGCTCGTGCTGAGCTCGGGCGGCATTCCGGTAGGCACCTCCGGTGCTGCAACGTGCAACGGCAACCCGTGCGGATACTTCGTTGTCGCGACCGGCAACGCAGCGACGTACAACACGGTCGTGCCGAAGTTTACGACGTTCGCGCTCAGCGACAAGTTCCAAGTCAGCAACAAGCTGTCGCTCGACCTGGGCCTGCGCTACGACGACTTCAAGTATGGCCTGCCCGATACCACGGGCAACGCCGCACGCCAGCTGTTCGTCAACAACTTCAACAAGTTCAACTGCTACGACCCGGTCAACCAGTCGCTCACGACGACCGACCTCAACGGGGCGACGTTGCCCCTCAACGCTGCGCAAACAGGCATCGACTGTTCGAAGGTCGCGCGCTACACCTCGGCATCGTTCTCGCAGGTCAGCGTGCCGGTCGAGGACTATCCGGAGCTCCAGCCTCGCGTCGGGCTGACGTACAGCGTCAACCGCAACAATGTCATCCGCGCGAGCGCGGGAAAGTCGGCGCAGCCGTCCAGCTCCGCGTTCCAGCAGTACAACACCATTCAACCGAACCTGATTCCGGGACCCAACACCTCGTATTACAACCTTGGGTTCACCGCCCCGAGCCACCACATCTTGCCCGAAGAGTCGTACAACATCGACGCTTCGTGGGAGCACCAGTTCAACGGCAGCGACGCGTCGTTCAAGTTCACGCCGTACCTCCGTGAGACGAAGAACGAGATCTCAACCGTGCTGCTCGATCCCAAGACGAACTTTGTCGGCGGCATCAACATCGGCCGCAAGAACGTCAAGGGCCTCGAATTCCAGATGCAAAAGGGCGACCTGACCAAAAACGGCTTTTTCGGTCAGCTCTCGTATACCTACACCTTCGCGCGCATCACGTTCGATCGCACGCCGAAGGGGACGTCGGTGGTCGACGGGCTCAACAACGCGATCAAGACCTATAACGGCTACACGCAGTTCTGCGCCGCGAACTCCGGCGACGCGCGCTGCGGCGGTACGTCGACCGGGATCGCGGCGGCGGCGTGCTACACGCCGGCGCTGACGACCGGGCCGGTGGCCCTGCAGCACGGGATCCTCGCCGACCCGGGTTGCGCGGCAGGCGACATCGCGAATCCCTACTGGAACGCCGGCCCGCAAGGGCTGTTCGATCCGAACGGCCGCTACCCGCTCTACAACACGTACTCCGGCAGCACGTACGGCAGCGGATCGAACCAGTCGTACATCCCGCCGCACATCCTCACGTTCATCGGCAATTACAAGCACGGACGGTTGAACATCACGCCGACGGCACAGTTCCAGGGTGGCGCACAGTACGGGCTGCCGCTGGCGACGCAGGGCGTCGACCCTGTCAAAACGTGCACGGCGCTCCCCGGCGCAGCCGCCACGACCGCGGGCGATCCACGTTATCCGGGCCCGGCTATCGCGGCGCTGCCGTACGACGCCTCGTCGTGCACGGGCTCGATCCCGATCCCCAACCCGCTCACCCGCCAGTACGATCCGTACGGCTCGTTCACCGAACCGAACAAGTTGAGCATGAACCTCTCGGCGTCGTACGAGCTCTCCAAGCACGTCACGGCACGGCTCGATTTCGTGAACGTCGTGTCCAAGTGCTTCGGCGGAAGCAACGTCCCGTGGAAGGTCGGCGGCGCGGCCGGGTGCGACTACACCCGCAGCGCGTACGTCGGCAACTTCTACAACCCCGGCGACGTGATCCAATCGCGCGTCTCGGTGCCCTACGGACCCGTGTTCAGCAACGTCTTTCAATCGACAAGCGCCGGCCAGGCGAACCCGTTCCAGGTGTTCGGCTCGCTGAACATCAAGCTCTGAGGGCGGCACAGCCGCTCGCGGAATGAGAAGGCC
>JALZBE010000164.1 GCA_030947665.1 Vulcanimicrobiota bacterium
GGCCCGAGGATCGTCTCAACGCCGCGCATCTTCGCGAACGAGAACACGGGCACTTTGACGACCACGTAGTCCGGCTTCGGCCGCAAGCCGGTGCCCCAGCGCATGTCGCGCAGCTTCTCGCCCAGCGCGACGCGCGTCGCCGCCGCGACGAGGTTGATCCCGGTCGCCTTCGAGATGATCGGCACGGTGCGGCTCGCGCGCGGGTTCGCCTCGATGATCAGCAGCTCGTCGGTGCCTTCGGGGATGACGAACTGGATGTTGATGAGCCCGCGGATGCCGAGCTCGCGCGCGATCGCCTCGGTGACGCGGACGATGCGCGCTTCCATGTCGTCCGAGATCGTCTGCGTCGGGAACACGCTGATCGAGTCGCCGGAGTGGATGCCGGCGCGCTCGACGTGCTCGAAGATGCCGGGGATCATGATGTCGTCGCCGTCGAACACGGCGTCGACCTCCACCTCGCGGCCGCGCATGTACTTGTCCACGAGCAGCGGCGAGCCCGGCGTGATCGGCGGCGCGCTCTCGACGTACGACGCGAGCTGGCCTTCGTTGTACACGATCTCCATGCCGCGCCCGCCCAGCACGTACGACGGCCGCACCAAGACGGGAAAGCCGATCTCCCGTGCGATGGCGCGTGCTTCGCGGAACGTGTTCGCCGCACGACCGCGCGGGCGTGCGACGCCGAGCTTTTCGAGCGCCGCATCGAACTTCTCGCGGTCCTCCGCCATGTCCAGCGATCGCTGATCGCTGCCGACGATCGTGATGCCGCGCTTGGCGAGCTCGCCGGCGAGGTTGATCGCCGTCTGCCCGCCGAAGGCGAGCATCACGCCGCGCGCGTTGGTCGCGCGCGCGGTCGCCTCGACCTCGTCGGCGCCGGGCGGCTCGAACACCAGCACGTCGCTGACGTCGAAGTCCGTCGAAACGGTTTCCGGATTGTTGTTGATGACGACCGCCGAGCGGCCCGCGTCGCGCAGCGCCCAGGCTGCGTGCACACAACTGTAGTCGAATTCGATCCCCTGGCCAATGCGGATCGGCCCGCTGCCCACGACGACGACCGCCTCATGTTCGGGCATGCGCATCTCATCGCTCTCGAACCGGGAGATGTAATAGTAGGGCGAGGTCGCGGGAAACTCGGCCGCCGCGGTGTCGACCATGCGAAATGCGCCGTACCCGGAGCGCGCGCTCTCGAGCTTGCCGCCGAAGAGCGAGTTGATGCCGCGGATGCTATAGCCGCTCTCGGCCGCACGCCGCAGCAGATCCGCATGCGGATACGGCTGCCCGAACAGCGGCCCCGCGGAGCGGTACCCCCGGAACTCTTCCTCGAGATCCACGAGCTCCTTGAACTCCCACAACCAGAACTCGTCGATCGTCGAGAGCGCGTGCAACTCCTCGACGGTGCGCCCGCGGCGCAGCAGCTCGCACACCGCGAACAGCCGCTCGTGCGTCGCGGGCTGGAGCGTCCGCAGCAGCTCGTCGTCGCTCCACTCGGCGAACGCGTTGCCGGTGAGCGTCTCGAACTTGAGGTCGAGCCCGCGCACCGCTTTCATCAGCGCCGCGGCGAACGTGCGGCCGATCCCCATCGCCTCGCCGGTCGATTTCATCTGCGTCCCCAGCCGCGTGTCGGCAAGCGGGAACTTGTCGAACGGCCAGCGCGGAATCTTCACCACGCAGTAGTCCAGCGTCGGTTCGTACGCCGCTTTGGTGCGCCCGCCCGTGACGGGGTTGGGAATTTCGTCGAGCGTTTGGCCGAGCGCGATCTTCGTCGAAATCTTGGCGATCGGGTAGCCCGTCGCTTTGGACGCCAGCGCGGAGCTGCGCGACACGCGTGGGTTGACCTCGATGATCATGTACTCGGAGCTGTCGGGGTGCAGTGCGAACTGGATGTTGCAGCCGCCCTGCACGTTGAGCGCGCGGATCACGTTGATGCTCGACGTGCGCAGCATCTGGTAGTCGAGATCGGAGAGCGTCTGCGACGGCGCGACGACGATCGAGTCGCCGGTGTGCACGCCGACGGGATCGATGTTCTCCATGTTGCAGACGATGATGCAGTTGCCCGCACGGTCGCGCAGCACTTCGTACTCGAGCTCTTTCCAGCCGAGCAGCGACGTCTCGACGAGCGCCTGATGGATCAGCGACGCTTCGAGCCCCGTCTGCAAGGTCGCGCGCAGCTCGGCCTCGTCGTACACGATGCCGCCGCCCGTGCCGCCGAGCGTGTACGCCGGGCGCACGACCAGCGGATAGCCGGTCTCGCCCGCAAACGCCACACCGGCCTCCGCGTCCGTGACGATCAGCGACTTCGGAACCGGCTCGCCGATCTCGATCATCTTGGCCTTGAAGCGCTCGCGGTCTTCGGCGAGCTTGATCGTGTCGAGCGGCGTACCCAACAGCTCGACCTGGTACTTTTCGATCACACCCGCTTCCGCGAGCTCGACGGCGAGGTTCAGCCCGGTCTGCCCGCCGAGCGTGGGCAGCAACGCGTCGGGCCGCTCGCGCGCAATGATCCCCTCCACCGAAGCGACGGTGAGGGGTTCGAGGTAGACCGCGTCGGCGATCTCGGGGTCGGTCATGATCGTCGCGGGATTCGAGTTGACGAGGACGACCCGGTGGCCTTCCTCACGCAGCGCCCGGCACGCTTGAACCCCTGCGTAGTCGAACTCGGCGGCTTGCCCGATGACGATCGGACCCGACCCGATCACCATGATGGTACGCCGTGACACTGCCCGGGGTCATACGGCGGTGGGACGGGGAGTCCTACGCCGGGACGGTGGCCTCCAAACGTGCCGCGTACACGTCGGCCAGATCGCGCAGCGCTCGCGCGCCGTCTCCGGTGAAGGCGGGCGCGTGCATGAGCGCCAGCGTGCGCGGCTCGAGTTCGGCGAGCCGCCGTATCGTCGGCGCCGTGAGCGGTGTGAGCGCCGTCGCGTGCATGGCATCCTCCATCGCGACGGCCGGACCGACGATGTCGCCCGCCGTGGTCGCCGGACCGTTGCCGAACGCGGTGAACAAGTCGCCGGCGAAGAGCGTATTCGTGGTTTCTTCGTACAACAGCCCGGCGTCCCAACCGTGCGGCACATGCGGCGTCGCGATGAAGCGGACGCGCTTTCCGCCCAGGTCGAGGACCTCGCCGTCGCCCAGCACGCGGGGCGGTCGCGTCGCTTGATCCATGAGCGAGAGCATCACGGCGATCTGTCCGTGCGCCACCGTCGCCTGCGGCGCGTCCGCGAGCCAGTGATTCATCGCGCCGCACTCGTCGGCTTCATAGTGTCCGAAGGTGATCCAGCGCAGCCGCTCGACGGGCATGATCCGGCGCACCGCATCCGCGACCGCGGGATAGAGCATCGCAAGGCCCGTGTGAAACAGCAGCGGCTCGTCGGCGACGACGAGGAACTGGTCGAACGGAAGGCCGGCCTGCTCGATGAACGTCGAGATCCGGTAGATGTCCGGAGCGATTTCGTCGATGCGCGTCATGCAAGATACCTCGTGCGGTCCGTTTCGGGTATGCAGGAGGTTGTCCTACGCGGTGTCCGGGACGCTGATGCAGAACGGCGGCATGATGCGCGCTGTGATCACCGCAGGGGGATTAGTCGACGGAGCGTTCGCCGATGCGATCGGAACGAACGTCAAAGCGCTGGCTCCATACGGCTCGCGAGCGCTCATCGACGTCGCCGTCGATGCGTGCACCGGCGCGCAGATCGACGGCGTCGTCGTGATCGGCGGCGAGGAGGTCCGCGCACATCTCGCGGGGCGCGACGGCGTGCGCGTCGTCGACGCGGACCTCGACGGCCGGACGAACGTCCTGCGCGCCCTCGACGCGTGGCCGGGCGAACGCTTCGTCTATCTCACGTCGGACATGCCGTTCGCCACGGCGAGCGGGTTGCGCGATCTGATCGCACGGAGCGAACGCTACGCGCTCACCATGGCGCTCGCGGACGCGGACGCGTACGAGGCGCGGTTCCCGGGCGCACCCGGCCATAGCGTTGCGCTGGGCGGCGAGCGCGTCGCGAACGGCAACGCGTTCGTGATCGCGCCGTCCGCCGTCGCCCCGGTGCGCGCGATGGCGACGAAGTTCTTCGCCGCCCGCAAGAGCCTGCTGAAGCTTGCGCTGCTCCTAGGCCCGTCGATGTGTCTTCGCTTCGCGACGAAGCGCCTCACGATTGCCGGCGTCGAGGCGTACGGGCAGCGCCGGCTCGGCGTCGCGGTCGGGGCCCTGCGCGGATGCGATCCGGGGCTGTGTTACGACGTCGACGTCCGCGCCGACTACGAATATGCCTGCTCGCTGACCGGCTAGCTCGCGCCGACACCACCCGGGAGGCGGCGGCGGCTGACGGTCCGTACGAGTAGCGCGTGCACGCGTTTCGCCTAGGCACGTTCTGGTTCGGAATCCAAGTCGTCTGGACCGCGGTGCTCGGCGTCGTGCTGCAGGACCGTGTGTCCGCGCTCGCACCGCACGCGGTCAACTCATATGCGTGGCTCGCCGCGATCGGGGCGTGCGTCGCGGCGGCGGTGCAGGTGACGGCGGGATTTCTCTCCGACCGGCGCCGTGCGAGCGTCGGCCATCGTCGTCTCTTCTACCGGCTCGGCGTGGCGATTGCGATCCCCGGGATCGTCGCGGTGCCGTTCGCGCCGTCGCTGGCGTGGCTGTGGGTCGCAACGCTGGTGCTGCAGCTCGGCATGAACATCGCCGGCGGGCCGTATCAAGGGATCGTCGGCGATTACGTCGAGCCCGAGCGTGTCGGGCGCGCGTCGTCGTGGATGAGCGTGCACCAGTTCTCGGGCAGCGTCGTCGGTCTTGCGCTGACGACCGTGCTGCACGGCGCGGCGCTCGGCATCGCGCTCGCGGCGTGCTTGGCCGCGGGCTGGTGGGTGACGGAATCGTACGTCGCGCGCCTGCCGCGCACGCGCGATGCGGCGGCGCCGCTGCGCGTCGACCGCAACATGTGGACGGTGCTCGTATCGCGCGCGCTCATCAATGTCGGCTTCTACACCCTGTTCGGGTTCTTGTTCTTCTTCGTGCGCGAGTCGCTCGGCGTCGGCGCGGCGGAAGCACGCACGACGACGGGCATCTTGTTTCTCGCATTCACCGTCGCGGGCGTGTTCGGCGCCGCGATCGCCGGACGTCCCGCCGACCGCATGGACAAGCGCGTCGTCGTCAGCGCCGCATGCGCGGCAATTGCGATCGCGGTCGGCGCGTTCGCGTTCGCGCCGACGTTCCCGGTCGCACTGGTCTGCGCGATCGGCTCAGGCGCGGCCTGGGGCGCGTTCTTCACCGCGGATTGGGCGATCGCGTATGCCGTGCTGCCGCGCGCGGCCCTGGCATCGGCGATGGGCGTGTGGAATCTCGCGGTCGCTATCCCGCAGATCGCCGCGCCGATGATCACGGCGCCGGTGGTATCGTTCTTTGACGCGCGCAGCATGGGGCTCGGCCCGCGCGTTGCGCTGATGCTCGTGATCGTCGAGTTCATGCTCGGCACGGCCTGGCTGTGGCGGCTTCGGCTGAACGCGCCGCCCAACGCCGGCTAGCCGTCTGCCGCGCGTCTGCGGATCGTCAGCACCGTGCGAATTCTGACTCGTTCGGGATCACCTTCGACGGTGCCGTTCGGTAGCCGCACGGCGATGCCGGCGGTCGGCCCGCCGCTGAGGTTGAGCGCGCGCTCGACGTGCTCGACGCCGAACGCCGCCGGCGACCGCGTCAGACCCTCCGCCAGCTCGTACAACGTGCACGACGACGTCAACGCGACGCCGATGCTGTCGCCCGCGAGCAGCACGATCGCGCGCCGTGCGTGCTGGCGGTCGTCGCTGCGAATCCCGAACGTCCCACCCGGGTCGACGATGAACGGCCCGCTTTGGATCGCGTTCTTGAAGGCGGCGGTGGACACGCCCGCGGCGGGCACGACAACCGGCGTCTCGTCCGCCAGGCTACCGACGATCCCCGAGAGGTCGCCGCGCGCGGGCTCGTGCACCGAACCGCCGATCTCGAGCAAACCTTTCGGGCGATAGCCCGGGCCGAAAAAGCCGCCGGTTATCGCCGCAACGACGTCCGGACTGAACGCGCGGCTCACCGTCTCGCCCACCGGGCCGCCGAACGGATAATCGACGATCCCGATCGTCACGCGGTCGCGCGGAAAGATCGCCGCTTGGACCTCCACGGTGCGATGGTTGGATGCGACGAAGTTCGACCGCACGAGCGTGCCGAGCGCAAGCGGTTCCGGCGCCTGGCTGCTCGCGGGCGCGGCGGCGAGCGTCGCGGACGCGGCGAACATCGCAAGCAACGCACGGCGTAGGTTCATCCTCGCGGGTTCGCGCGCCGCGCTGACGCTCCGGTCACGGC